>NZ_JACAXD010000014.1:0-76066 GCF_013391485.1 Acinetobacter sp. SwsAc5 | reverse complement strand
GGATAATCTTTTTCAGATTCAATCAATAATTGAACCGCTCTTTCTCTGATTTCAGGGGTATATTTTGGTTTTGTCATTGGAACATTCTCTCAAGAAAGTTGGTCTCCGACAAACCCGGTACGGTTCATTGTTTTGAGCATAGCAAATTCAGGCAATTACACAATTTAATTTACATTCTCCAATACTTAGTTGCGAACCACATTTAAGAAATATAAATGCCGCTCATATTGTTCCAAAATGTCTTGAAGTAAGTCTTCTTGTGTCCATTCCATCACATTGTAGTTTTTACCACCTTCCCGTAAAAACACTTCAGCAATATAAGACTGCTGAGTATCTTCATTTTGATCTTGAAGCATAAAGCTTGGAGGGAGAGTTTTACTTACAGCTACTTGGTAAATAAAATTAATTTCATCATGATGATTGACTTTGAATAGTAAGCCTTGATCACTTTCGACAATAGATACATCCAGTTGGCGACGTTGAAATTCACGCTTTAAATTCTGAAATGCTTGACGTACATCCTGTTTAATATAGGCTTTGACTTCGGATTCACTGTGAGGCGAATGCATAATTAAACTTAAACGCTGTTGCCAGCTTCTTGGATTATGTATAGCGCGTGGTGTGATTCGAGCACTTTGTAAAGCTTGCATCTTAGTCACATCTAAACGTAAGGCTTTGATGAGTCCGATGCACAATAGCAGCATAATAAAAGTGAACGGTAGGGCACTCATAATAACTGCAGACTGCAAAGCTTCTAAGCCACCTGCAATCAATAAAATAATAGAGAGCACAGCAATAGTTGCTGTCCAAAACAGTCGTTGCCACGCAGGAGAATGTTCTGTTTTTGCTGTTAAATAATCGGTGATTAAAGACCCAGAATCTGCAGAAGTCACAAAGAATAGAAAAACTAAAACCGTTGCAAGTAAGCTAGAAGCCCCAGAAAATGGCAAGTGCTTTAAAAACTCAAATAAGGCAACAGAAGAGTCTTTTTCTACAGCAGCAACTAAACCTCCCTGATTTTCAAAAAGAATACTAAATAGCGCGGCATTACCCATAAAACCCATCCATACCAAAGTGAAACCTGTGGGAATGAGTAATACCCCTACAATAAATTCACGGATGGTGCGTCCACGGGAGACACGAGCGATAAACATACCAACGAATGGCGACCATGAAATCCACCAAGCCCAATACATGATGGTCCATCCACCAATCCAGCCTGTAGGCTGATAAGCATACAGATTAAAGGTCATTGCAAATAAATTGGAAACGTATTGACCAATGTTCTGAATGGTGGTTTGTAAAATATAAATACTCGAACTGGCGAAAAATACAAATGCGAGCAGTATTACGGCCAAAATGATATTTAGTTCAGAAAGTCGTTTAATGCCCTTATCAAGACCAAGAAAAACTGAAAATGATGCGAGTGCACTGACTAAGATAATTAAGATAACTTGGGTTTGAATACTATTTTCAAAATCAAATAGATAATTTAGCCCAGAGCTAATTTGAGTTACACCAAAACCTAAAGTGGTTGCGATACCGAATATTGTGCCTATAGTTGCAAAAGTATCAATTCCATCGCCAATAGGGCCATAAATTCGCTTGCCAATAATTGGATATAAGCCTGAACGCACCTTTAAAGGTAAGTTATGTCTAAAAGAGAAATAAGCAAGACTTAATCCCACTAAAGCGTAAATAGCCCAGGCATGCAATCCCCAGTGGAAAAAAGTAATACGCATGGACTGTTGGGCAGATTGGATGGTTTCGGGTGTTCCAGTTGGTGGGCTAACATAGTGCATAACGGGTTCGGCCACACCAAAGAACATTAAGCCAATACCCATTCCTGCGGTAAATAACATGGCAAACCAAGAACTATTTTTATATTCAGGTTCGCTATGATCTGGACCTAATTTAATACGCCCCATTTTAGACAAGGCGATACAGCTAAGCGCGATCAGAAAAATGGCGACAGCAAGTACATAAAACCAACTAAATGAGGCTGTGATCCATTGGTTTAACTGATTGGTGAGCAAGTTAAAAGCATCTGGTGTAAATATCACTAATGCTAAAAAAACAGAAATAATAATCACGGTGCTAAAAAATACATTTGGATTGACGTTATCAAACCAAGATGCTTTTTTGGAAGGCATAATTCCCCCGTATTTTGTCGTAGTTTGGTGCGTGTAGATAAAAGCAAAAATTTCACATTGAGTGAAAAGATAGGAAATCAATCCCTTGATGAGTGTGCTTGGTACAGAATTATCGGCAGAACAACTGATTTGTAATTATATCATTGGATTTACCTTTTAGTAAAACCTAGGGTGTAAAAATGCATTTCAGTATTTTATATACGGTAAATTTTTAGTTAGGAAAAGTGTGGCTAGTAAATCGATGGCTATTCATAGCTTATAAGGCTAATAATTCTCTAGCATAATCTGAAAAATCAACTAGCCTCACAGAGGCTTTGTTGCATAAATATGTAAGCATCTGATTTAAATAAATTTAATTTTGGATCAAAAAACAATCAAAACTTTAAAATCATATAATTATGAAATCTTTGTACAACAAAGCCTTCGTAAACTAGAAAAAATCACAAAAAATTCATGATTGTACTGTTATTCTATTAGTTAAATTAAAGTCGATAAAGCTTATTGACGCTTCATAATGATTAAAAACGAGAATAGTATGAATCAATTTTCTGAAGAAGACTTATCCAGAATTATAGAAATGGCTTGGGAAGATCGAACTCCTTTTGAAGCTATTTTATGTGAGTATGGTTTAAATGAAACGGCGGTGATCCGCTTGATGCGGCAAAATATGAAAGCATCGAGTTTTAAAATGTGGCGTGAACGCGTCACCAGCCGAAAAACCAAACATCTGCAACTGCGTTCCCCCGACGTGATACGGGCCTATTGTTCACGGCAATACAAGCGTTTCTAAGCGTTTGATTTTGAAAGCTGTCTGGACTCACGTTTACATCGTTCAGAACAGTATCTGACTTCATCCCAGCAGCGTTGCCATTTCTTGCGCCAAGTAAAAGGGCGCAAACAGTGGATACAGATTTTTTCAGGGAGATACTGTTTTTTCATGGTTTATAACTCATTGATCTGGCTAAGAAGTTGCTGGGCATGACTGATAATTTTCTGCCGATCTTTAAGTTTATCTAGCTGTCGATAGATCATGCCCATACGTGGATGAGTACGGAATGTCGCTTCATGCCGGATCATGAAATACCAGTACAGGCTGTTGAAAGGACAGCTGTCTGGTTCGGTACGGGTTTTGACATTGTAGCTACAGTGCTTGCAGTAATCCGACATCTTATGGATATAATTGCCCGAAGCCCCATAGGGTTTGCTGGCCATCAAGCCGCCATCGGCATGCATCACCATGCCCAAGGTGTTCGGTAGTTCTACCCATTCATAGGCGTCGGCATATACTGCCAGATACCACTCACTGATCTGCTTCGGATCTATACCAGTTAATAAGGCAAAATTTCCAGTCACCATCAAACGCTGAATATGATGTGCATACGCATGCTGAAAAGTATTACGGAAACACTCAGCCATGCACTTCATCTGAGTGCGGCCAGTCCAGTAAAATTGTGGCAAAGGGGTTGAGTACTGCAGCGCATTGCGGCTGGCATACTCCGGCATGTACAGCCAGTAAACTCCGCGGACATATTCGCGCCAGCCGAGGATCTGCCTGATAAAACCTTCCACTGCATTCAGTGGTGCATGACCTTCATGGTAGGCAGCTTCTGCCGCATCACAAACTTCTTTGGGCAGTAACAGACCACAATTTAGATAAGGCGAGAGCAGGCTGTGAAACAGCATGTCTGCACCCTGAGCCATGGCATCCTGATAATCTCCAAAATGCGGCAAACTGTGGGTAATGAAATGCTCCAGTGCAAGCAGAGCATTGCTACGTGTGGTGGCCCAGCGGAAGTTGTCAAGGCTGCCAGAGTGAAGCGGAAACTCGCGCTCAACCAGTTCCAGTACATCCAGATCAATCTGATCGCGTTCAAAATGAAGTGTTGGAGGCAATGGTGGAGTGCCTGACCATGCCTTGCGATTGGCGCTGTCATAGTTCCACTGTTGTCCAAGCGGTTGCTGTCCTTGCATCAAGTAACCAGTCTGTTTACGCATTTCCCGGTAAAAATATTCCATGCGCAACGTCTGGTAGCGGCTGGCCCAATGCTGGAACTGCTCCGAGCTACAGAAAAAACGATCGTCATCCAGACACTGTACCGGCAGTTGCAACTGCTGGCTCCAGTGCTGTTCAATCTGCTGCTGCAGGCGGTATTCCCCGCATCGGGTCATTACCAATTCTGTGACGGGGAACAGCAGTTGCTGTGCCTGTACGAAATCCAGCAGGCTACGAATCGGACTGCCGAACTGAAAAGCATGGTAACGTACACGCCAGCCTTCCGCTTTGAGCTCTTTGGCAAAATGCCGCATCGCGCTAAAAATCAGAGCAATTTTCTGCGGATGATGGGCGACATAAGTCGCTTCCTCAACCACTTCGGCCATCAGGATCACATCCCGGGTACGGTCCAGCGCTTTAAGCGTAGCGAGCTGATGATGAAGCTGGTCACCTAAAATTAAACCGAAACGCATAGCCTTTCCAGACCCGATCAAAGATAGTCTAGTGTAAAGCCAGACAGTTCAATTTTTTGTGAAAATACAGATCAGTCCGCATGTTCAGTCAATTCAGCCCGACCTGATTTGCTGACATTGCACAGGAATCATGATTGCTACAATAACAGAGTGTCCATCTCTATAATGCTACAGCCAGTTAATGAAACTCGCTTCGCATTATTCCTGAAGACATAAATGTTGTGAAAATTATGTGATTTTAATCAAAAAGATACAAATTATTATGGTTGTAATTCAGGAAGCGTGCGCTTAGTATCTAAAGAGAAGTTACTCTATGTAAGTTTCCTTAGTTTTGTCCCATACACCCCCATGTATGGGATTTTTTTTAATCAGTGGATGTCATGAGCATGCATTCAAAAGCGTATATTTTTAGACAGCAGCAATTAATGGTGGATGAGCATTTTCAGTTGCCGCTGGTCGCAAGACTGCAGCATGATCTGGATTTGTCGGAAAATGGCCAGGTCATTGCACGGGATCTAAAAGAAAATGAATTAGTACCTGAAGGCTATCAACTAGTCCCGATCCGGCAATTGGTGCAGGTCTGGAGCAGGCCACAGTTTGAACAAGCCAGTCGCGCTGTGCAGTTGCTAGAGTGGCGCCGTAATCACCGCTTTTGCAGTAAATGTGGCCACCCGACCCAGCAGCACGTCAGTCACTATGCTATGGTCTGCCCATCCTGTGGTTATAACCAGTATCCGCGTGTGAATCCTTGTGTGATCACTATCATTACCCGAGGTACAGATGAAATTCTGCTGGCAAAAAATGCTCGTAACAAAACCCAGATGTACAGCCTGATTGCCGGATTTGTCGAAGTGGGCGAAACCCTGGAGGAGGCGGTACGCCGTGAGACGATGGAAGAAGTGGGACTACAAATCAAAAATATTCAATATCTAGCCAGTCAGCCGTGGCCGTTTCCCAGCAATTTGATGATGGCCTTCAGGGCAGAATATCATGCAGGCGAGATTCAGATTCAGGAAAATGAACTGAGCGACGCGCAATTTTTCAAGTTTGATCAGTTACCCGAAATTCCGTTCAAGGGCAGTATCGCCTATGCCATGATTCAGCATGTGATGCATGGCACACCTGTTGCCGATGACAGCAAAGAATGGCTTTGAATTAACTAGTCTGGTTTGACTGCTTAAATTAAGAAAAGAATCAGGAGGTTTATTTTCGATCGGTGTAATTCCCGAGAACCTGAATTTTCTAATGTTGAAGACTTAATTATTTTTTAGCGGATAAACGAATGGCATCTCAACAAAAACTGAATCGCAGCATCTAATCTTCACGCTTTGTTCACATCCAGCTGGGTTATGCTAATCCTGAAATCAAACAAGGCTTAAAAATGAAGATGCTATTCAAGTCGGTTTTCGCAGTTACAGCGCTGGCCATCATCAGCTTAAGCTTTACTGCCCGAGCTGAAACGGTTGCCCCTCAGGCAGTCGATCAGGTGGATATACGGCAGTATGCGGGTAAATGGTATGAAATTGCGCATTTACCGATGTATTTTCAGCGTAAATGTGTCTCGGATATCTCGGCACAATACACTGTCAATGCCGATCAGACCATGGGCGTCTTAAATAGCTGCCGGATTGAAAATGGTGAAATGATCAGCTCTGAAGGGGTAGCCTATCCGCAAAATCAGGGCAACAGCAAACTGAAGGTCAGCTTTTTGCCGCCAGGTTTAAGATGGATTCCGTTTACCAAAGGGCATTACTGGGTATTACGCGTGGATCCGGAATATAAAGTGGCGCTGGTCGGTGGACCGAGTACCAAATACCTGTGGATTTTATCGCGCGAACCGCAACTGGATGAAGCCACCTATCAGTCCTATCTGGATACAGCAAAATATTATGGTTACGACGTTACAAAACTGATCAAATTGCCGCATTAATCTGTTACCCTTTTGCCGAACTCATTAGTCTCTCTACAGTTCGGCTTTTTTTTATTTCACTTCACATAAAATTCATATCTGACTGATTAGACTCATCAAATAGAATAAAGACAACCGCTTAAAAGTAGGATGAGTCCATGTTGAAAAGCCTGATGCGATGGATAGACAGCTGGTCCATACACACATCGCCTGAAACGCTGACCGCTGAAAATAGTAAAATTCAGTGGTTCAGAATTTTACCCTTTATTCTACTGCATCTGGCCTGTCTGGCAGTATTCTGGGTGGGGGTATCGTGGTTTGCACTGGGTTTCATGCTCGCATTCTACCTAATCCGCATGTTTTCCATTACGGCCTTTTTTCATCGCTATCTGTCACATAAAACTTTTCAGACTTCGCGTCCGGTGCAATTCCTGTTTGTGTTAATTGGAACTATGAGTGCACAGCGTGGTCCGCTATGGTGGGCGGCCCATCACCGTTATCACCACCGCTATACCGATACACTACAAGATCCACACTCCTCAACACATGGTTTTTGGTACAGCCATGTCGGCTGGTTTTTAAATGAATATAATTTTGCCACGCGTAAAGAAGTGATCAAGGACTGGCTGAAATATCCGGAACTGATCTGGCTGGACCGCTTCAGTTTAATTGTGGTGCTGCTGACCGCGGGAGGAATTTATGCACTCGGGGAGTGGGTGGCCATCACCTGGCCGCAACTTGGTACATCAGGCCTGCAATTGCTAGTGTGGGGCTTTGTCGTGTCTACCGTGTTACTGATCCATGCCACCTTGTGTATCAATTCACTGGCGCATCATTATGGCAGCCGAGATTTTGACACGGATGATCACAGCCGCAACAATTTATTCCTGTCGATCATTACCTTGGGCGAAGGCTGGCACAACAATCACCATTATTATGCCGGCAGTACCCGGCAGGGTTTTTACTGGTGGCAGATTGATGTGACCTATTACCTGCTGAAACTCATGTCTTTGTTCGGGCTGGTCTGGGGACTCAAGCCCATTCCGGCACGTGTCTATGACGTCAGTAAAATTGCCCGGGCTCGAAAACAGAAAAAAGCTGCCAAGACCGGCACTCCGACTATTCATTCAAAGGAATCACCATGAAAATTGCAATTATTGGTTCAGGTATTTCCGGTCTGTATGCTGCCTGGAAACTCAGCAAAGCACATGAAGTCACAGTCTTTGAAAAGAATAACTACTTTGGTGGTCATACCGATACCCATCAGCTGAATATCGATGGTGAACAGGTTGCGGTGGACAGTGGCTTTATTGTGTTTAACGAGCATAACTATCCGCTGTTCTGCGCCATGCTAAAAGAACTTGGGATTCAATCGCAAAGCAGTGACATGGGCTTTTCGGTGAATAATCAGGTCACTGGCTTACAGTACAATCCTTCAAAAAAATTCTCGTTATTGTTCCGACCTCAAAACTTTTTTAATGCAGATTTTCGCGCGATGTTGTCGGATCTGTTCCGCTTCTATGCCGCCAATAAAGATTTGGATGTCGAGCATGTCGATGCACAGCTCAGTATTGATGAGTATTTAAATCAACATGGTTATAGCGATGCCTTCCGTCATGAACATCTCTATCCGATGTGTGGAGCGCTGTGGTCCTGCCCGGTGGAACAGGCCGGACAGATTCCGTATAAGTTTGTGGTGAGCTTTTTCCAGCATCATCGCATGTTGCAGCTCAAAGACCGTCCTTTATGGCTGACGGTCAAGGGTGGGTCAGCTCGCTACGTCCATGCCATTCAGGCCCAGTGCAATATCACGCTTCGTAAAACTGCTGTGCATCAGGTGTCTCGCAGTGCCAATGATGTACTGATTGAAACCCAACAGGGCAGTGAGCGTTTTGACTGGGTGATTTTCGCCAGCCACGCCGATGACAGCCTAAAACTGCTGAAAGACCCAACCGCGCAGGAGCTGGACGTGCTAGGCAAGTTCCGCTATCAGGATAACCGCATGGTGGTACATTCCGATACCTCTATCATGCCCAAATCCCGTCGCCAGTGGGCCAGCTGGCATGTACACGTCACGCCGACTCAGGTCACTGAACAGACGCCATTCCAACACAGTGGCACACATTATGGCTTTAGCTACTGGATGAACCAGTTGCAGAACCTGAACTGCAAAACCCAGGTCTTTGCCACCCTGAATCCTAATTTTGCCCTGAATCCGAAAAAAGTCTGGATAGAACGACATTACCGTCATCCAGTGTTTGATGCCCCGGCGATTGAAGCACAGCAACGCTGGGCCGAGGTCAACGGCCAAAACCGCACCTCATATTGCGGCGCTTACTGGGGCTGGGGCTTTCATGAGGATGGGGCGCGTAGCGCATTATGGGTAGTCGATCAGCTATTGAAACAGGCCGAACAGGCCGCCTAGGAGCACATGATGCAGATGTATCCACTGGCGATTGCCCCTGCCGAAATTAGGCATCGCCGTTACCTGCCCAAAGCCCATACTTTTGAGACCCAGCTAACTTATCTATGGTTTGATCCGGATCAACTCTCAAGCTTTACCCAAAAATCCTGGCTATGGTCTTCCAGGCACTGGAATTTCCTGACCCTGGATGAGCGGGATTTTCTGACCATGGAATATGGTTCGATTCGGCAGAAGGTCTCACGCCTGCTGATTAAGCAGGAAAACTATCTGTTACCGCATGCCGCTTCCATCCGGGTGCTGGCTTTACCGCGCACACTCGGCTTTCGTTTCAATTCCGTAGTGTTTTATATGGTCTTTAGTGCGACCGACCAGTTGCTCTTTGTGCTGAGTGAAATCACCAACACACCGTGGAATGAACGACAGGTCTACATTCACGACTGCCGAAACAATGCAGACGAACATGCGCCGTACCAGAGTCACCAGTTTGACTTTAAAAAGGCCTTTCATGTGTCGCCGTTCATGCCAATGGGGTTGGATTATCGCTGGCGCTTCAGCTTTTCGGATCGGCAGAACGTGATTTATATGCAGCTGTTTGAGCAGGGAATCTTGCAATTCGATGCCACCCTGAAATTTTCCTTGCAGGCCATCACGGTTCCTTCACAGCAGCATCGCTATGCTGTACTGAAAGTTCTTGAACCCTTCAGGATGGTCAGCGGAATTTATCTGCACGCCTTTCGTTTATGGAAAAAGAAAATTCCATTTTACCGACATCCTAAAAAAGAAAAAGGAAACACATTGCGATGAAGACACTATTCATGGGAGAGCAAAGCACACTGCCGGTGGTACTGCGCCACCTGCTGAAATTACGCCATGGTCAGCTGATTTTTAAAGGCGTCTGGAACGGGGCTGTCGGGGAAAATAGCGATTTACAGGCGGTGATACAGGTGCATGATGTTCGTCTGATGGATCTGCTGTTCCGTAATGGTGTACTGGGTGCTGCCGAAGGTTTTATCCGTGGCTACTGGAGCAGTGAAGATCTGGTCGATGTGATCCGCATTTTGGCACGTAACCGCGATGTGCTGGACCAGATGAATCAGAATGCAGTGGCCAAAGCCAGCCAGTTACTGTTAAAGGTCTGGTATAAATCGCGCAAGAATTCGATTGATGGCAGCCGCAAAAATATTGCCGAGCATTATGACCTGAGCAATGACTTTTTCAAGCTGTTCCTAGATTCCAGCATGATGTATTCCAGTGCGGTGTTTAAAGAGCCAGGCATGACCCTGGAACAGGCTTCGGATTATAAAAAAGAACTGATTTGCCAGAAACTGCAACTCAAACCGATGGATCATTTGGTTGAAATTGGCAGCGGCTGGGGCGGTTTTGCCATTTATGCGGCTCAGCATTATGGCTGTAGGGTGACTACCATTACCATTTCCAAAGCTCAGTACGATGAAGCACTCGCCCGAGTTGCTGAAGCAGGGCTGTCTCATCGGGTGTCTGTACAGCTTCAGGACTACCGTTTACTCGAGGGTAAATACGACAAATTGGTGTCCATTGAAATGATTGAAGCAGTTGGTGAGCAATATTTACCAACTTATTTCCAAAAATGCCGCGAGCTCCTTAAGCCGAATGGTCTAGCCTTGATACAGGCGATTACCATTGAAGATGCACGCTATGTTAAAGCTTTAAATACGGTGGATTATATTAAGCGTTATATTTTCCCCGGTAGTTTTATTCCATGTATCAGTGTGATGACGCAAACGGCTTCTGAGCAAAAACTTCGTCTCAAACATCTGGAAGATATTGGTCAAAGCTATGCACAAACCTTGAAGTGTTGGCGCCAGCGTTTTCTGGAGCAACGTGATCAGGTGTTGCAACTTGGTTTTGATGAGCGCTTTATCCGCATGTGGGATTTTTATCTGTGTTATTGCGAAGGTGGCTTCCGCGAAGGCGTGATCAGTGATGTACATCTGCTGTTCGAAGCCAGTGCCTACTAAGCCAAGATAAAACAGGAGGGAAGAAATGCTGCTGAATTTACTGATGCTGAATGTCTTTATCATGCTCTGTAGCTGGCTGCTGGTGACCTATAACCGCAGAGCAGGGCTGGTCGATGTCGCTTGGAGTTTCAGTATTGCCCTCAATGTGATTATTGCCGCTTGGGCAATTGACAGTGCACCGATGTTGGTTCGCTTATTTCTGGGACTGGCGAGTGGGATCTGGTTTTCACGACTGACTTGGCATCTGTTACGGCGCTATGCCAATGAAACCCAAGAAGACACGCGTTATGCCAACATGCGCAGAGCGATGGGGGACTATCAGCATCTTGGTTTTCTGGTGTTTTTTATATTTCAGGCAGGTTTGGCGCTACTGTTTTCTTACCCAATGCTGAAGTTGTTAAGTATCTCGACCGAGCAATGGAATGACTGGACTTTGGTCACTGTTATTGTGGCGGGTATGATCATGCTCTCGGCTTTGATAGGCGAAAGCACTGCCGATCAGCAACTTTACCGTTTTAAGCTAGATACACAGAATCAAGGTAAAACCATGGATCAGGGCTTATGGAAATATTCGCGTCATCCGAATTATTTTTTTGAATGGCTGCATTGGTTTGCCTATCCAGTGCTCGGTTTGGCAGCAGGATGCTATGAATTATGGATATATCCACTGCTGATGTGGCTGTTTCTGTACTACATCACCGGGATTCCCTTTAGTGAACAACAGGCGCTGGCACATCGCGGCGACAACTATAAAGACTATCAACGACGAACTTCAATGTTTATTCCGTGGCCACCCAAAGAGTAGGTAAATACATGGACTTTGTGATTCAAAAAACCTTAGAACTGATCGAAAATGGCAAGGTGCCAGACCCAGTGATTCGTGCAGGCATTCGTACTTTAAGCAAAAAACGTTTGGCACAAGAAGGTCGGTTTAACCCCGCATTGGCAGCGCAGCGCTATATGGATGTGCTGACCATGCTGAAAAACAGCGAAATTGCTATTGAGACAGACAAAGCCAATGAGCAGCATTATGAACTGCCGACCGCATTTTTTCAGGCAGTACTCGGTAAGCGTTTGAAATATAGCGCTAGTCTATTTAAACATGCCGATATGACGCTAGACCAAGCCGAAGAAGCTGCCCTTGCATGCTATTGCCAGCGAGCACAACTGAAAGACGGGCAGGATATTTTGGAAATTGGATGCGGTTGGGGGTCTTTAAGTCTATATATGGCCGAGCATTATCCAACGGCCCGTATTACAGTCGTGTCAAATTCTTCAACGCAGCGCGAGTATATTCAGGAACAAGCCCGTTTAAAAAAACTGCAGAACCTGACGGTGATCACCTGCGACGTCAATGTGCTGCAACTGGAACCCGCGTCCTTTGACCGCGTGGTTTCGGTGGAAATGTTTGAACATGTTCGCAACTACCAGAAACTGTTTGAAAATATCAGCAGCTGGCTGAAAGCAGATGGTCTGCTTTGGTGCCATATTTTCTGTCACCGTTTCCTGCATTATCCGTTTGAAGTTAAAAATGAATTCGACTGGATGTCGAGATATTTCTTTAGTGGCGGACTGATGCCGGCAGCGTCGACCTTTCTACATTTCCAGCAGCATTTGCAATTAGAGCAGCACTGGCAATGGGCGGGTACGCAGTATGAACGTACCGCAAATGCTTGGCTAGAAAATATGGATGCTAAACAGGCCGAGCTAAAGCCCTTGTTTGAAAAAACTTATGGCGCGGATGCCGCAATCTGGTGGCAACGCTGGCGGATTTTCTTTATGGCCTGTGCCGAGCTGTTCGGTTATGAGCATGGACGCGAGTGGGTGATCGGTCACTTTCTGTTTAAAAAGAAAACCGTATAATTGAATGTCGAATCGGATGGGGTAGCGGGGAATGCACCAATGTTAAAGCTGTTCAGGGACAAACACGATCATCCTCTGGGTGAGGTGTTTAACCGCTATTACTGGCTGCAAATCGGATTCATTGCGTTGTCTGTGGTGATTGGGATTGGCTTCAGTGCTTGGGTAATTAAAGGTTCCCTGCTCAGAACTGCGCTAGAACAGGAAATGTCACACTACTGGCAGCGGCTGGAACGTAATCCGGCTGCTGAACTGCCAGACACCAAAAACTTGTATGGTTATCGCTGGAGCGATGTACCGCCAGTCCAATTTCGCCACATACAGCTTGAGCAAGGGGTGAACCGGCATTTTGTCGATGGCAAGGAGCGCATGACCGTGTATGGTGAAAAAGACGGACAGCATGTGCTGCTGGTGTTTGGCGAAAGCAACGTCAACAAGCTGGTGTGGCTGTTTGGTCTGGCACCGCTGATGGTCAGCTTGTTTGTGCTATATAGTGTGCTGTGGTGGTGGAACCGTCGGGCCCGGCGCTATTTTTCCCCGATTACCCGTCTGGCCAATGCGCTGGAATATATCGACTGGGAACATCAGAAAAATCAGGCTTCGCCTTTTCAGGACATCCGCACCGACTCTAATCTGGAAGCTGAATACCTCAAGCAGGCGCTGGAAAAATATCATCAGGTATTAAGTGAATTTATTCAGCGTGAGCGTGAATTTACTGGAGATGTCAGCCATGAGCTACGCACGCCACTGACCATTTTAAAAGGCAATGTGCAGCTGTGTCAGGCACGCTATGGCGACAACAAGGCCTTTACCCGCCTGCATAACACCATTGAAGACATGCAGCTGCTGGTCGATACCTTGCTGGCCATTGCCCGCAATACCACCAACACTTTAACTGCTGAACCGACCATGCTTTCAGAATGTCTGGACAATCTGGTGCAGGATCTGGAGAGTGTCAGTCATAACAAAGGCATGCAGATAGACCTGCAAAAAGACCTCGATGAACAGCCGCGTAAACTTTATCCATCCATGACCAAAATGGTGTTTGGCAATATTCTGCGCAATGCGCTGAACTATTCACAGGGCACAGAAATTGATGTGATTCTGGAAAAAAATAAAGTGCTGATTGCTGACAATGGGGTCGGCATGCCTTTACCTAACAATTCTAAAGTTCAGGAACTGTCTGGTCAGCAGCTAAAACTGGAAATCAAAGGGCATGGCATTGGATTACAATTGGTGCAAAAGCTATGCAAACAGCTAGGTTGGCGTGTGGAGCTGTTTGACAGGCAATATTATCTTGACACTCATCAGAATGTTGAATTAGCAATCACCACTGGACTGATTGTCGTTGTGTACCTAAATTAGGCTTCATCTTCGAAAGCAATCTTTAAACCAATCCCAGATATGGTGTGAATCAGCTTATGTTCAAAGGGTTTATCGACCATTTTGCGTAAATTATAGATATGACTGCGCAGAGCATCACTTTCTGGCTCTTCGTCACCCCAAAGCTGCATCATAATTTCCTGTTTGGTCAGTACTTTAGGAGAATGACGCATCAATAGTTTCAAAAGTTTAAACTGAATTGGAGGCAATTCAATGTTCTGCCCAGCTCGAGTTAGCTGCTGTGTTGCGGGGTCCAAAATTAGGTCATGAATTTGCAGACGACTGTTGGATACTTCACCCAGGGAGCGTTTGATCAGGGCCTTCACCCGAACCACCAGCTCGTTAAAATCGAAAGGCTTGACCAGATAATCATCCGTGCCGGAATTGAAGCCTTTGAGTTTATCATCCAAGGTATCCCGAGCGGTAAGCATCAAGACAGGTAAGTCCAACCCCTCTTCATTGCGTAACCACTCGCACAATTCATAACCAGAACCATCAGGCAAATTAATATCTAGTAGTAAGATATGGTAGCGTTGCTGTTTAAGTAATTGTCTAGCAGCACTCAGATTGCGGGCATGATCGACCACAAAGCCATGTTCTTCAAGAAACTCGCATAGGGTAGAGGCCAGTTCATAATGGTCTTCAACCATCAGGATAAAATGTTTCGACATAGCGGCAGACACTAATTTAATAATTGCTGTTTTAATTTAGCACTAAATGGCTGGGGACCAAGCCATATATTAAAATATTGCTGGGCTAGCGGATGCTGCAGCTGCCCTAAATTTTTCCGGTTGAGGGATAAACTTAGGGTTTGCGTGGCATGGCTGTATTTCAAGCGGTACAGATCACCTGATCTGACCGGACGATACAAATCAGTGAATGGGTTGAATAGAGCATGTATTTTTGCGTCTTTAACATTACGTTTCAGTAAATGTGTGGCCGCACGTTTAAATGCCCAATCCGGAATATTCTGGGTATAGGAAAAGTCCATCTGTATATTTTGTTTTTCCCAGGACTGGCTACAGTTTTGGGCAAAATAACTGGCCATACCGACCTGTTTTTGACCCACCATCAGCGGACCATTGCCGCATTGATTCAGGCTTTGTGCCTGTGCCCATGGACAGAAGCTACATCCCATCACTAACGCTGTACTAATCGCTATTTTTTGAAAGGCAGTAGCCATGAGTAGACCCCTCCAACATAAGGCAGGGAACGGTACAGGCCATTCGCAGGGTCCCAGAAATCCTGCTGGAAAATAATCTTGTTGTTTTCGTTGATCTTGATTTCACTGATACCGTAAGAGTCCATACTGCGGGTCGTGCCGAACATTTTAAAATCATAGGTCATATGCCAGTGCACATAGGCAGAGTCCTGATGATAAGAAGCGTTTAACAGCTTGACGCTGACCTTGCTAACCCGTTTGTTCATGCCTTGAAAGTGCTCCAGCAGATTTTGACGGGATGAAAATTGCGATAGGGTATCGTTAATAAACAGCTGGTCGGCATACAGCGATCCGGCTCTTTCCACAAATTCTGGTGTGCCCAAAGTATTAAAAGCTGAGGTAAAGCGGAGGCCGATATCCTGAGCTTTAGCCTGATCCAGCGCTATCCCCTGAATACCGTTTCTGGATTGGGCGTAATCGGCTGAATAACTGGGAATACTTTTACATCCGGCTAACAACAGAAGCGGCAAGGATAAGGCTGTAGCAATTAGTGTTTTTACAAGTCTCATCATCAGTGTCCGTATGAAGTGTATGTTTATACCTTAGGCAGCAAAGCGTGAACAGAATGTGAAATAGACGTTATAGATGAGCAATTGAATAGAATTTTTCAAATCAAAGATTAAATGTTTAACTTTTTTCTTCGGCCATTAACCAATCAATGATATTCATAACATCACGATTTTCGTTATTTTTTCTGACCATTGCATAAAAATTATAGTCACAATAGATAAAACCAAAAGGTGCAATGACCCTGCCATTTAATATTTCTTTTTCTACTAGAATTTGAGGGGCTATGGCAATTCCTAACCCAGATACAGCAGCTTCTATCATCAAATTGAGACTATCAAAATAACGGTCATTGGATTTTGCGGAAAAGCTTATTTGAAACTGATCAAACCATGTATGCCATGCACTTTTATTTGAGTGGGTATGAAGTAATGGATAGTTTAAAAGATCATTTACGGAATGAAGAAAATTTATTTCACGATTACAAATAGGACCCATGTTATCGGGAAATAACAGATATTTATTCAAAAAGTTGGGAAGTAGATGATGCTCACTGACGCTATTGATAAATATATCAACCTTCTCTTTTTCTAACAATTTTAAGTCATTACATGTCATTAATTTGATATGGATATTGGGATAAATGACTTCGAGCTTTTCTAATCGAGGAATCAGCCAATTTGCCATAAAACTATGAGAAGCGCCTATGACAACTTCTACTTCAGATGTCTTATTAGTTAACTCAAAGACGCATTGTTCTAAACGATTAAAAAGCTGCGTACAAACGAGCGATAATTCTTCGGCATCCGCCGTCAGAGAGATGGTCGAGGAATGTCGAATAAACAATTTTTTATCCAACCATTCTTCTAACTGCTTTATTTGATGGCTAATCGCGCTATGGGTTACACATAATTCTTCGGCAGCTAAGCTGAAACTTTTATTTCTAGCGACAGCTTCGAAAGCTTTTAAAGCATTAAGAGGAGGTAATGTTCTGCGTTTCATGTTGTAAAATTTTCTAACACCATAACCTCAAAATATATCAATTATCATCAAAATGAAAATATTTTAAGATCGAACAAGTTTTGATAGTAAAAGAGATATGAGATGACAACTCCTTATACAGGTAATGGTCCTGATGACTTGGGATTTTTTGGTAAATTTGGCGGATGTTACATGCCAGAAAGCTTAATGCCTGCACTTCAAGAATTAGAGCAAGCCTTTAATACTGTTCGTCACAAACCTGAATTTTGGGCTGAATATCAGCAGATTTTAACGGACTTTGTTGGTCGTCCGAGTCCTCTTTTTTATGCAAAAAAACTAACAGCTTATGCAGGCGGCGCTCGAATCTATCTCAAGCGGGAAGATTTGAACCATACGGGTGCGCATAAGATCAATAATTGTGTAGGGCAAATCTTATTAGCCAAATTTATGGGGAAAACCAGAATCATTGCAGAAACGGGTGCTGGACAACATGGTGTTGCAACAGCAACGGTTTGCGCGCTGTTTAAGATGAAATGTACCATTTTTATGGGAGAAACAGATATTCAGCGCCAACAAATGAATGTTGAACGTATAAAATTACTCGGTGCTGAAGTCAGAAGTGTTCAAAAAGGGCGTGGGACTTTAAAAGATGCGATGAACGAAGCATTACGTGACTGGATTCGTAATGTGGATACCACCTATTACCTATTGGGTACGGGTGCAGGCCCTCATCCATATCCCACCATGGTGAGAGAATTTCAGAAAACTATTGGTTTAGAAGCCAAAAATCAAATACTCCTGAAAGAAAATAAACTGCCTGATGCTCTAGTTGCTTGCGTTGGTGGGGGATCAAATGCACTAGGGTTGATGCATCCTTTTCTAAAAGACCTAAATGTCAAAATGTTTTGCGTTGAGGCAGGTGGAAAAGGAATAAATAGCGATGAACATGCCGCCTCTATTTGCAAAGGTCAGGTCGGTGTGCTGCATGGCAATTTAACTTATTTATTACAAGATTCAGATGGGCAGATTTTAGAGGGGCACTCTATATCAGCTGGCTTAGATTATCCTGGTGTTGGTCCTGAGCATGGTCTTCTGTTTGAAACAGGACGTGTGATATATACGGCGATCACCGATCAAGAAGCGGTAAATGCATTTCAGCTTTTAAGTCAACAGGAGGGTATTATTCCTGCTCTTGAGAGTTCTCATGCGATTGCATATGCGATTCAACTTGCTCAAGAAATGCAGCCAGAACAGATCGTTATTGTCAATTTAAGTGGCAGAGGAGACAAAGACTTAAACACGGTCAAAAAATATCTTGCAGGAGCTACAGCATGAACCGTCTAGATCAAAAATTAGAGCAATTGAAACTGGAAAATCGAAGCGGTCTGGTCTGTTATTTTACTGCTGGAGATCCTAATTTTACAGAAAGTTGTCGTCTGTTAAGCCAATTGGGTCAAGCAGGGGCTGACATTATTGAAGTTGGTATTCCATTTTCTGATCCAGTGGCTGATGGAGAGATCATTCAGGCAGCGCATCTTCGGGCTTTAGGTGCAGGTCAAACGGTAAAACAGACCATTGAATTGGTAAAAGTAATCAGGCTGCATGATGACCAGACACCAATAGTTTTCATGACTTATTTAAATCCGATTATGCAATATGGTTTTGAGACACTTATCGCCGAAACAGAAAATCTTATAGATGGAATATTGATTTTAGATGCTCCATATGGATATCGAGAAAACTTTGAAGTGCAGTTAAATGAAAAAAATATGCATTTAATTGCAATGACCGCGCCGACGACCCCAGTTGAAAGGTTAGAGCAAATTTCAGCGCGCGCGACAGGGTTTTTATATCATGTTGCAGAAAATGGATTAACAGGAGGAGACTTCAATCTATCTAATCTTGAGAAAAAGATGACTGAAATTAAGCCGATTTTTAATATTCCTGTTGCAATTGGTTTTGGGATCAAAAATGAAAGCCATGTTAAAGCACTAGCCAATAAAGTAAATCTTATTATCATTGGCTCAGCGCTTGTCGATACTTTTTTTAATAAGGGAATGAATGCGACTTTAGAAAAAGTGACGGTTTTTGCACAGATACTGAGACAAAATAAAGAATAGTCAGGCACCTTTCATAAATCTTCTTTAAAAGCATAATTGAATATAAAACAATATTTTATCTTCGCCTTCTCCCGAAAGGGAGATGGAACTTTATACGTGGGTTTTTTCTAAAAGTGATCGCTTTTTAAAAATCACTATTATCATATAGATGTGACATGCGTTTTTGCTTTGTTTCAAGATAAGCTTTGTTAAAGATATTTAAACCAACTTTTAAAGGAATACGTTCAACAACATTAATTCCTAAATCAGTTAAAGATTTAATTTTAAGGGGATTATTTGTAATGAGTTTTACATTCTTTATTTTTAAATAATCTAACATAATGGTACACATATCATATTTACGAGCATCTGCTGGTAAATTTAATAATAAATTGGCGTCAAGAGTATCATGTCCTTGGTCTTGAAGGGCGTAAGCTCGAATTTTATTGGTTAGTCCTATGCCGCGACCTTCTTGGCGCAAGTATAAGATCACACCTTGACCTGCATCATTAATCATTTTCATGGTTGAATGTAATTGGGGACCACAATCACATTTGAGTGATCCAAAAGCGTCACCTGTTAAGCACTCTGAATGAATTCTAACGAGTACAGGTTGATTAGAAATAGTACCCATGCCTTTAGCAAGAGCTATATGTTCTTCACCAGTACTTTGGTCTTGAAACGCTATAATTTCAAAATCACCAAATGCAGTCGGTAGTTTTGATTTTGAAACAAACTCTATAGCCATTGAAGAATACACCTATATAAATTTATATTTGGTACAATTTACTTAATCTAACTTGAAAGCATTGGCTAATTTTTTTCAGTCAAAAATTTCAGCATTTTACTTCCAAGTAAAGAGTATGTATTTAATAGTGAATTTTTTGTGAAATATTAAGTTGACAAAATAACTAACCAAGCTAAAAAAAATTTTTAGTTAGCTGAGGCTTTGTTGCTTAAATATGTAAATATCTGATTTAAATAAATTTAATTTTGGATAAAAAATAATCAAAACTTTTAAAATCATATGGTTATGAAAACTTTGCGCAACAAAGCCGAACAGATGCCAAAATAATTGATCTGGTACAGCGTATTACACCAACATGTTATACGCAGGCGATGAACTTTTTAACAGGTAAAAAACGCCGCAAATAAAGACGTATTCACATGAAAGATGATTTTATCATTTTAACCGAGTATGCTGAATCGAGTAATTTTTAAATTAAAAAAGCTTCGATTTCAATGCTGAAGCATTCCGTTAAATAAAATGATAAGGAGCCCTACATGAGTGGTTCTCATAACCATGATCACAGTCATGTTGAAGTGACTGCAAAAAATGCCAAGAAATTAACCATTGCACTTGCCCTGACGTTTACCTTTTTAATTGTGGAAGTGGTTGCAGGATTTATCACACAAAGTTTGGCCTTACTGTCCGATGCAGCGCATATGTTTACCGATGCCGCTGCTTTAGCCATTGCTTTAGCAGCCATCAAAATTGGGCAAAAGCCTGCCGATGATAAACGTACTTTTGGCTATCAGCGGTTTGAAATCTTGGGAGCTTTGTTTAATGCCATGATGTTGTTTGTGGTGGCGATTTACATTTTATATGAAGCCTATCAGCGTTTTAGTCAACCACCTGAAATTCAAAGCTTGGGTATGCTGATTGTTGCGGCTTTGGGTTTAATCATCAATCTGATTTCAATGAAAATTTTGGTGTCGAGCAGCCAAGACAGCTTAAATGTGAAAGGGGCTTATCTTGAGGTGCTCAGTGATGCATTAGGTTCTGTGGGTGTGATCATTGGCGCACTGGTGATTTATTTCACAGGTTGGATGTGGGTAGATACCGTTATTGCTGTGTTGATTGGCTTTTGGGTCTTACCTCGAACTTGGGTGCTACTGAAACAAAGTATCAATATTTTGCTCGAAGGTGTGCCAAGTGAAATTGATATTGAATCTTTACGTAATGACTTGCTGGCTTTAGAGGGTGTACAAGGCATTCATCAGCTTAAAGTTTGGGCTATTACTTCTAAAAATGTGCATTTAACCGCGCATTTGATTGCACCAGATGTAGATCAAAGAGCTTTATACCACCAAGCTGTAGAGTTATTGGGGCACGAGCATGGGATTACGCAAGTGACTTTACAGATTGAAGAAGATGAATGCCATCCACACCAACACGAACATAGTCTTTAAAAAGACTTGACCTTAGACTTAGTCTAGGCTTTACAATAGCGTCACTTTATTTCAGTACGACATTATGCGTTCTACCACGTGGACTAGCGTCTTAGTTGCTTTATTCATGTTCCAAAGTCTATGGAACGTGGCGGCAGCTTTTTGCGTCCATGAAGAACAAAAAGCTCAAGTCGTGACTCAACAAAGTTTTCATTTTGGCCACCATCAAACTACCTTGTGTGTGTCTGATGATAAGGCACACCAACAAATCAGTGTTAATGACCATACTCAAACGGCAAATGATCAGTTTCAATTGGGTGAAGACCATCAAGATCATTTACCCACAATGGCACATTTGATTATTCCGAAAGAAAAAAACTATCAACTGCCACTCGCTTTTGAACTTCGTGAGTGTCCGCAGTTTTTTTGGCACAATGCCTATCAAGCCCCTGATTTATTGGGGCAACATCCTCCTCCTGAACTTTCCCCGCTAATGGTGGGGTAGCCTAAAACATTTCCCACCACTTCTTCTAAAAATTAGTGGGAAAAAGCATGTCGAATCAATTTAAGGCGTTTATACGCCAAGCTCTTGCTGTGGGCATAACAACAGCCGCGATGCAATGGAGTTTTGCCGAACCGATCAAGACTTTGGATGAAGCTTTAGCAAAAGTAGAGCGCTATCAAAACCAAAGTGAAATTGGGCAACAGCGTCAAAGCATTTCAGAGCTGAACATCAAAAACAGCGGCCTATGGCAAAATCCTAGCTTAAATATCAATCAAGATGGTTTTGGTTCAAATACCGATCAAGAGCTCAGTATTGCCATCAGTCAGCCCTTAGATGTGTTTGGACAGCGTAAGCTCAATCAAAAACTCGCAGAAACAGCGCACCAACAAGTGCAGTTACAGCAACAACTGTGGACAGCACAAAGCCAATTGGTGGTGAAATTTGCATGGTCTCAATTGGCTTTGGCACAAGTTGAAAAATCGCTGTACGCAGCACAACTCAAAGTGAGTCAAAACAATTTAGACAGTGCCAAAAAACGTTATCAGGCGGGCAGTATTTCTTTGGTTGACTATGAACGTGCGCAAATCGAAAGTTTGGATATGCAGCGCTTATACCAACAAGCGGTATTGGCAGAACAAGTAGCACAGCGTCAACTCTCAAACCTATGGGGCGAAACCAAAGCCGATATTCAACTCAATGCGACCACCATGCCATGGCCAGATCAAAGTGATGCCACAGTACAGCGCTATATTGCTGAAGGTTGGTTGGAAAAGCTGTATGCACTGAACATTCAACAATCCAATTTAAATATTGAAAGTTTAAAAGTGCAGGCGCGTCCTAATCCGACCTTAAATGTCGGCATGAAACGAAGCCAAGCACCGAATGAAAGTAGCGATACCACATTAGGTGTCGGTGTGGATATTCCGCTGAATATTTTTAACCGTCAGCAATACAGCATTCCGATGGCCCAGCGCCAGCAAAGCTTGTTAAATCAGCAGCAACAGCGCGAGTTAAAACAGCAGATTTTAGATATCGCCAATGCCGTGCATGAGCTTAAAGGACTAAAACTGCAGTTCAGTGCGATCAGTCAACAAACCACTTTGGCAGAACAAGTGCAAGTCCGCACACTGCAAGGTTTTAAAGCGGGAAAGTTGTCCATTACCGACATTCAACAAGCCAACTCACAACTGCAAAGCATACGCCTTGGGCAGTTGCAGTTATTACGTCAAGCTTGGCAGACCGCATTGAGCGCAGAAGCACTCAGCCTCGGTACCAGCTATGAACAGATCAGTAGTTCAGATGCTTTTAGCCAAATCAGTAAAAATTCGATCGCACAAATACAAGACCTCATCCTTGGCGGAGCACAATAATATGCAACTAAAAAACCAATTTGGAAAAATATCACAGCCATTGATGATTGGGCTTTTGCTCCTTATTACATTCCTCATCGCTGTTGGGATCTGGTTTAGCTCCAAAGATAAAACCACCGATGAACATGCGCATGCCGAACATGAAGAATCTGAACATACGGATAAGCCCGAGGCAGAAAAAGGACATGCCGAGGAAGGTGAAATTCAACTGACAGCGCAGCAACTGACAGAGCAAGGCATTCAAATCGCTTCAGCTCAACAAGGTGTGGTGTCTCAAGTCACCGTTCTACCCGGAAAGCTTGTGGTGAATACCGATCAGCAAGCTCATATTTCGCCAAACTTTGGTGGGCATGTGGAACAGGTGAATGTTGAACTTGGTCAAAACATACAAAAAGGACAAACCTTAGCTGTACTGTCTGTACCCGAGCTGATCGATCAACAAGCCAATTTGCGGATGGCCCAAGCTAGCTTGGATTTAGCGCGTCAAGATTATCAACGTGAACAGCAGTTATGGTCACAGGGCATTTCTGCCAAGCAAGATTATCAACGGGCAGAAAATGCTTACCGACAAGCGCAGATTACTGTGCAATCGGTGCAAAGCCGCTTAAACGCCCTAGGTGCAACAGGTGGGGTAAATGGTCGTTTTGCCATTAAAGCACCCATTTCAGGTGTGATTAGCCAAAAAGATATCGTAGTGGGTGAAAACGTACAATTGGCCGATCAGCTTTTTGTGATTGAACAATTTAAAGAGTTATGGCTTGAGTTTAATCTGCCTGCTCAGTACTCAGGTCAGTTACAAGCCAATCAGAGTCTGACATTTAAGCCGAATGCTTCTGATCAAAAATATGAAGCCGTCATCCAAAGCTTAAATTCTCAAGCCGATGCACAAACAGGACGTTTGGTGGTACGTGCTAAATTAAAAAGCCAAGCTGCTGAACTACGTCCAAATGTTTTAGTGAATATCTTTTTAGACAATACCAGTTCCAAAACAGTACTTCGCGTCCATAAAAGTGCTATTCAAAACATTGAAGGTCAGACTTCGGTATTTGTGGTCGACGCTGAACAAAAAGGACAAGTGCATTTGAAAGCGCAGCCCGTTCAACTTGGACAAGCTTCAAACGACGCTCAATGGGTGGAAGTAATTTCAGGCCTAACAGCAGGACAACGCTATGTCAGTCAAGGCAGCTTTGTGCTTAAGTCTGAACTAGAAAAAGGCGAGGCTGATCATGCACACTAATCATGATTTACCCAAGCCTGAGGGTTTGTTTGAACGAATTATTCAGTTCTCTATTCAAAATGCAATTTGGGTCATGCTCTTTGTCTGTACATGGATTGCGGTCGGAGTTTATAGCTATCAAAAACTGCCGATCGATGCAGTGCCTGATATTACCAATACGCAAGTACAAATTAATACCCAAGCCAATGGTTTTACCGCACTAGAGGTTGAGCAGCGGATTACCTATCCAATTGAAACTGCAATGGCGGGTATTCCAGATTTACAGTTGACTCGCTCGATTTCACGTTATGGTTTGTCCCAAGTCACTATTGTATTTGAGGATGGCACAGACATCTATTGGGCACGTCAGCAGATTAATCAGCGGGTGCAAGAGGTCAAAGCGGACTTACCTAGCGATGTTTCCCCAACCATGTCACCAGTTTCAACGGGTTTGGGTGAAATTTATCAGTGGGTGATTAAAGCCGAACCGAATGCTAAAAAAGCGGATGGTATAGCTTATAGCGCGATGGACTTGCGGGAGATCCAAGATTGGATTGTTCGCCCACAACTGCAACGTGTTGCGGGAATTGCAGAGGTCAACAGTATTGGCGGGTTTAACAAAACCTATGTGGTTGCTCCCGACTTTAACCGTATGCAGCAGTTGAATATTTCCTTGAGCCAACTGCAAACCGCTTTACAGGAAAATAATGAAAACCGTGGGGCAGGTTTTATTGAGGAAAATGGTCAGCAACTCACAGTGCGTGTTCCAGGGACACTCAACAGTCTTGCAGACATTGAAAATACAGCGGTTGCCAGCCCAAAAGGGAACCCTATTCGTGTCGCAGATATTGCGCAGGTTTCAATTGATCATGACCTCAGAACAGGAGGCGCAACCTATAACGGCGAAGAAACTGTACTCGGCATCGCTATGATGATGATGGGAGAAAATAGTCGAACGGTGTCTAAAGCTGTAGATGCCAAAATTCAGGAGGTGCAAAGTAGTTTACCGCAAGGCGTTAGAATCGAAACAGTTTATGACCGCACCACGTTGGTAGAAAAAGCCATTAAAACAGTGCAAAAGAACTTGGTTGAAGGCGCAATCTTGGTGATTGTGATCCTCTTTTTATTCTTAGGTAATATTCGTGCGGCGTTAATTACAGCCTGTGTGATTCCACTGTCTATGCTGTTTACTTTAAAGGGTATGGCACAGCAGAACATCAGTGCCAACCTAATGAGTTTGGGTGCATTGGATTTCGGTATTATTGTCGATGGCGCAGTGGTAATTGTTGAAAACTGTATTCGCCGTTTAGCCCATGCGCAGCAGTTACTCAAACGACCGTTGACTCAGTCGGAACGTTTTAAAGAAGTGTTTTTGGCAGCGCGCCAAGCCCGTCGCCCGCTCATTTTTGGTCAACTGATTATTTTAGTGGTGTACTTCCCAATTTTTGCACTGACTGGTGTAGAAGCAAAAATGTTCCACCCAATGGCTTTGACGGTTGTACTTGCACTTGTTGCAGCCATTATTTTGTCGATCAGCTTTGTACCTGCGGCTGTCGCACTTTTTGTTAAAGGTGACATCAAAGAAACTGAAAGCCGTTGGATGCTGTGGCTAAAAAATCGTTATCAGCAGGTATTGGACTATGCCTATCAGTATAAAGCAGTGGTTTTAACCTTTGCACTGTGCTTGTTGATGTTGACAGGATTACTTGCAACACGTATCGGCAGTGAGTTTGCACCGCAACTGAGTGAAGGTGACTTTGCTGTACAGCAACTGCGCTCTCCAAGCACAGGCTTAGAAGAATCACTTCGTATTCAGGAAAATACGGAAAAGCTACTTCTGAAAAAATTCCCTGAAATACACGCTATTTTTGCGCGAACAGGCACGGCTGAAGTGGCGACCGATGTAATGCCTCCAAATATTTCAGATGGTTATATCATGTTAAAACCCCGTGATGCATGGCCAAACCCGAAAGAAACATTGGATGAACTGCGTAGCCGTATGCAGGCGTATTTAGCGACATTGCCCGGTAACAACAGTGAGTTTTCTCAGCCAATTGAACTGCGTTTCAATGAGTTAATATCGGGTGTACGTAGTGATGTCGGTGTCAAAATCTTTGGCGATGACATGCAAGTATTAAATGCGGAAGCTGAAAAAATCAGTAAATTGATTCAACAGGTTTCAGGCAGTACCGCCGTTAAAGTTGAACAAACGTCGGGTTTACCTTTGCTCAATGTGGAAATTGATAAAAGTTTAGCAGCTCAATATGGCTTAAGTGTCAAAACTATACAAGACTATGTGTCAGCAAGCATTGGCGGACAAAATGTCGGTGAAATTTTACAGGGTGACCGCCGTTTTGACTTTGTGATTCGGCTCAGTGAGCAAGATCGTAGTCTCAGTGGGATTGCGCAACTGCCAATACAGCTTCCAAATGGTGGCAGTATTTTACTTACCGATATTGCCACTGTAAAAATGATGGATGGCATCAACCAAGTCAGCCGTGAAAACGGCAAACGGCGTGTGATTGTCACGGCGAATGTGGAAGGGCGTGATTTGGGCTCTTTTGTCACAGAAGTACAAAGTCAGCTTAAGCAGTATCCTCTACCAAGTGGTTACTGGATTGAATATGGTGGTCAGTTTGAAAATCTGGCCTCGGCGCAGGCTCGAATGCAGATTGTGATTCCACTGGCGTTACTGACAATCTTTATTTTGCTGATGGCCGTTTTCCATAACATCAAAGAAAGCTTGTTGGTGTTCACGGGTGTTCCATTTGCTCTAACTGGCGGAGTGCTTTTCTTGTGGTTAAGAGACATTCCCTTGTCAATGTCGGCGGGTATTGGTTTCATTGCCTTGTCTGGCGTTGCCGTCTTAAATGGTTTGGTCATGCTGACCTTTATTAAAGAGCTAAGAGGGCAATATCGCCTGCATGAAGCCGTTTGGCAGGGAGCGATTTTGCGATTAAGGCCTGTTTTAATGACCGCTTGTGTGGCGTCCTTAGGTTTTGTTCCCATGGCGCTTGCCACAGGCACAGGGGCAGAGGTTCAACGTCCACTGGCGACCGTGGTGATTGGTGGAATTATTTCTTCGACGTTATTGACCTTGGTGCTATTACCAGTGTTGTATCGTTGGATGAATGCAAAAAAAGAAACGGAAGTTTAATTCCTTAATCAGATGAAGTATGAGGAGGTAAAATACTCTCCTCATGCTTGAGTGTGAGAAAATTATGCAGATGAACGGGCTTGATAAAAACCTGCATCAGAACGAGCTAATGCTGGTAGTCCACGAATTTGATCGGCAATTTTCTCAGCCATCATAATGGTCGTAGCATTCAAATTCCCTGTGATAATTAACGGCATAATTGAGGCATCAACCACACGTAAATTGTGCAGACCATGTACACGCCCTTGACCATCGACCACGGCCATTTCATCTTCGCCCATTTTGCAACTACAAGAAGGGTGGTAGGCCGTTTCAGCATGATTGCGTACGAAGTCATCCAATTCTGCATCACTGCTTAAATGTTTACCCGGACTAATTTCTTCACCGCGATAAGGATCTAATGCGGGTTGTTGCATGATTTCACGTGTAATCCGAATAGCATCGCGGAATTCGCGCCAATCTTGCTCTGTAGACATATAGTTAAACAGAATGCTTGGATGTTCAAATGGATCTTTAGATTTTAATTTGATGCGTCCACGCGAGGGTGAACGCATAGAACCGACGTGGGCTTGAAAGCCATGTTCTTTGACTGCGTTGCTACCATTGTAGTTAATCGCAACAGGCAGGAAATGAAACTGAATATTGGGCCAAGAAAATTCATCGGAAGAGCGAATAAACCCCCCTGCTTCAAATTGGTTGCTGGCGCCAATCCCAGTTCCATTGAATAACCATTCGGCACCAATGGCAGGCTGGTTATACCATTTCAAGGCGGGGTAGAGCGAAACAGGTTTTATGCATTTATATTGCAGATACATTTCCAGATGGTCTTGTAAATTTTCTCCGACACCAGGTAAATCATGGACAAGTTCAATATCTAGATCACGCAGTAACTCGCTAGAGCCTACACCTGAACGTTGTAAAATTTGCGGAGATGCAATTGCGCCTGCACAGAGCAAAACTTCTTTATTCGCATAGACCTGATGTAACTGTTGCCGATTTGCACCTTGCAGGTATTCCACCCCAATTGCTTGTTTGCCACTAAACAGAATTTTATGGGTGGTGGCATGCGTCATGATGGTCAAGTTGGGGCGCTGCTTTGCCATATCCAGATATCCGCGGGCTGTACTGGCGCGTCGACCATTGGGCGTGACGGTTCGATCCATAGGGCCAAAACCTTCTTGTTGATAGCCATTTAAATCATCTGTACGTGGATAACCTGCTTGTACGCCAGCTTCTACCATGGCATGAAACAGCTCATTATTATTGGCTTTCGGTGTCGCAACACTTACAGGTCCATCATCACCATGATAGTCGTTGGCGCCAATATCACGACTTTCTGCTTTGCGGTAGTACGGCAAACAATCGGCATAGCTCCAGTTTTCCAAACCTTTTAAAGTTGACCACTGTTCTAAGTCCATCGCATTGCCACGGATATAGCACATGCCATTAATCAGTGAAGATCCACCCAAACCTTTGCCGCGTCCACATTCCATGCGGCGGTTATTCATATGCGGTTCGGGGTCAGTTAAATAAGCCCAGTTATAACGTCGCCCTTGCAGTGGATAAGCCAGTGCAGCAGGCATTTGGGTACGAAAATCGAGTCGGTAGTCAGGTCCGCCTGCTTCTAGTAATAAAACAGAGACATCGGCATCTTCGGTTAAACGAGCGGCAAGAACATTACCCGCAGAGCCTGCACCAATAATAATATAATCGTAGTGTGTAGAATGCATAATGATCCTTTTTCTATGGCAGTACCACGCCCGATTAGAGCGTGGCAACATGTTGAGTTGAGGATGTAAAAACAGAAAAATAAAGAATAAAGGTCTGTATTTAGCGTTTAGAAAATACTGTGATAATCGCCCAATTCGACTTGAATGGATTTAATGCGGGTATAATGTTGCAAAGTAGATAAACCATTTTCACGTCCCACACCCGATTGCTTATAGCCCCCGACAGGCATTTCTGCAGGGGATTCGCCCCAAGTGTTAACCCAGCAAATGCCCGCTTCAAGTTGGTGAATAATGCGATGTGCCTGCGAGATATCTTGTGTTACAACCCCCGCTGCTAGACCATAAGGGGTCTGGTTAGCACGTTGAATGACTTCTTCGATGCTGTCATAAGTCAAAATACTCATCACAGGTCCAAATATTTCATCTTGTACAATTCGCATGTCGTCATGACAGTCTGAAAAAACAGTTGGCATGACATAAGCGCCCTGAGCCAGTTCCGCAGAGGTCGCTCGTTCACCCCCAATTAAAAGTGTCGCACCTTGCTGTTTGCCCAATTCAATATAAGACAAGACTTTTTCCATATGCGGGAAACTGGTGAGCGGACCAAAATTGGTTTCTGCCAACATTGGGTCACCTACACGAATACGTTTAACACGTTCGAGTACAGCCTGTTCAAACTCGACTTTTAGGTGGCGCGGAATAAAGACACGCGTACCGTTGGTGCACACCTGACCCGAACTAAAGAAATTTGCCATCACTGCAATGTCCGCAGCGCGGTCAAGAGGGGCATCAGAGCAAATGATCAACGGAGACTTGCCGCCGAGTTCCATGGTAATTTCTTTTAAACTGGATGCAGCTGCACTGGACATGACTTTTTTGCCTGTTTCCACGCCACCTGTAAAGGAAATTTTGGCAATTTCTGGATGTTCAGTCAGCCATTGACCGACTTCTTGTCCAAGCCCTTGAACCACGTTAAAGACCCCAGCAGGCAAACCCGCTTCGGTATAAATTTCAGCCAACTTAAAGGCCGTCAGTGGCGTAATTTCACTGGGTTTGAAAATCATGGCATTCCCCGCAGCTAAGGCAGGTGCAGATTTCCACAGCGCAATTTGAATAGGGTAGTTCCATGCGCCTATACCCGCGACAACGCCTAAGGGTTCGCGACGGGTATAGAAAAAACTACTTTCACGCAGGGGTACTTGTTCGCCCTGAATCGCAGTTGCAAGACCTGCATAATATTCGAGAACATCCGCGCCAGTTACAATATCGACACTAGAGGTTTCGCTGTATGCTTTACCCGTATCGAGCGTTTCTAGACGGGCAAGCTCATCATTACGTTTACGTAAAATATCCACGGCACGCAGTAGAATACGTGCCCGTTCAACAGCCGTCATGGCGGCCCAAACTTGTTGCCCTTGTTGGGCACTTTTAACCGCCGCATCTACATCGGCTTGACTTGCTTGCTGCACGCTCGCAAGGATTTGACCTGTAGCAGGGTTAATCGTATCGAAGGTTTTACCACTAGTGGCATTGACATACTGTCCATGGATATACAATTGATGTAATTGTGCATCATTCATTTTGCTGTTCCTGCCGTATCTGTTGTATTAAGCGAAGTTGCATATCGACATAGTCGTATGCAATAGAACGTGCCAAGTCACGATCAAATGCTTGATGACCACTTAAACTGCCGCGTAACCAAAGACCATCAATCAAAGCAGCAAGCCCTTTGGCGATATGGCTGGCTTTGTCTTTAGGCATCATCTGCAGTAAATGAAATTTTAAATTTGAATAAAGACGTTGGTCATTTATTCGCTGCAAGCGACCTAAATCGGGCATGTGCATGCTGGCGGACCAAAAATCTAACCAGACACGCATCGCTGTTTGATTCACCTGACTGATGTCAAAGTTGGCATCAATAATTGCCTTAAGTAAATTTTCTGGTGTGGGCTGACTAACTTTGGCTTTATAGGTTGCCGCAGTTTCACGTAAGACAAAGAGCATTTGTCGCATACAGCTTTCAATCAAACCCTGCTTATCACCAAAATAATGACTCACAATGCCTGTAGAAAGTTGGGCTTTTTTTGCAATCTGAGCAATAGTGGTATTGGATAAACCCACCTCGTAAATGACCTCATAGGCTGCGAGAATGATTTCTTCACGACGTTCATGCTCAGGTTTAACTCTACGTTTATTCATGATAATCCAGAAAATTTACCTTAGATTTAAAGGTGTTAGATTCAATTATTGACATGGAAAACATCATAGCATTTTTTTATGATACTTTTAATTGATTGAACGTTCAATCAATTAAAAGTATCATGTTGTTTAAATTGAATGCAGCTTTGCAAAGTTTGTTCTCAATTTTTTAAGTATTAATGCTTATTTATCATATGGATAGATTTGTAGTTGGTTTTGGTGAACCTGTGGCAGAGTACGCGCATTTTTTTATGTTCTTGCTTGAAACATCGGATACAACACCTAAAAGCTTCTACAAAAATTGAGTTTAAGGAGAAGAACAGTTTATTTATGTCGTTCTCATGTTGGAATTGGTTGTGTAAGCAGGGCAAATTTAGGGAATTTGTTACACTGCCACATATCTTTATATTCTGGCTAAACATTCGGTTACACGAAGATAGCATTTTTGTCGGAGACAAAAGTACTGTCGTATAGCACTTATCGATTTTTAAGCTCTCGACAGCGAGAAGTTTAAAAATTGATTTTCAACTTATATTTACTTCCTTGAGGATTGTATGGCAACAGATAATCCAAGAGCAGTTGATGATCAAACATTAGCACCAAAAGACCGTTTAAATGGTGTGGTCTTTTATATTTCAGCTCTCATTATTTTAATTTTTTCAATTACCACCATTTTGTTCAATGACTTCGCCAATCAAACGCTGAATGCAGTTTTGGCATGGGTCAGTTCCACCTTCAGTTGGTACTATTTACTGGCTGCCACACTGTATATGGTGTTTGTGATTTTTATTGCCTGTTCACGCTATGGTGATATTAAGCTTGGCCCCAAACATTCTAAACCCGAATTTAGTTTACTCAGTTGGTCTGCCATGCTGTTTTCAGCAGGGATTGGTATCGATTTGATGTTCTTCTCGGTCGCTGAACCTTTATCCCATTATATGCATCCACCAGTAGGTGAAGGACAGACCTTTGAAGCTGCACGCCAGAGTATGGTCTGGACTTTATTCCATTATGGCCTGACAGGATGGTGCATGTACGCCTTGATAGGCATGGCATTGGGATATTTCAGCTATCGCTACAATTTGCCACTCACCATCCGTTCCGCGCTTTATCCGATTTTTGGTCAAAAAATTCATGGTCCGATTGGACATAGTGTGGATACTGCCGCGGTGATCGGGACGATTTTCGGTATTGCGACCACCTGCGGTATTGGTGTCGTGCAACTGAATTACGGTTTACATGTACTGTTCGATTTACCTGAAAATCTGTGGATGCAGGCATCCCTAATTGGTGTTGCTGTAGTGATGACCATTATTTCGGTGACTTCAGGTGTAAATAAAGGTCTGCGCATACTCTCGGAAGTGAATATTTATGTATCCGTGGGTTTGATGCTGTTTATTTTATTCCTCGGCAATACAGAATTTTTACTCAATACTTTTGTGCAAAATATTGGCGATTACATTAGCCGTTTCCCAAGTATGACCTTGGAAAGTTTTGCCTTTCAGCAACCCAAAGAATGGATGAACAGTTGGACGCTATTCTTCTGGGCTTGGTGGGTGGCTTGGTCACCTTTTGTGGGACTCTTTCTTGCACGTATTTCTCGTGGGCGTACCATTCGTGAGTTTGTCAGTGGTACCTTAATCATTCCGTTAATTTTTACCCTAACGTGGCTGTCAATTTTCGGAAATAGTGCATTATACAATGTGATTTTTGATGGAAATCTGGCATTGGCTCAAACCGTCATTGCCAATCCAGCACACGGTTTCTACGACTTGTTGGCTCAATATCCGTTTTTTCCTTTTATTGCAGGCATCGCAACCATTACAGGGTTGTTATTTTATGTGACTTCAGCCGACTCAGGTGCATTGGTCTTAGGGAATTTCACCACACAATTTACCAATGTCGACCATGATGCACCACGCTGGCTCAGTGTATTTTGGGCTATTGCCATTGGCTTGCTGACCTTGGCCATGTTGATGACCAATGGGATTACTGCTTTGCAAAATGCAACTATTATCATGGGGTTGCCTTTTAGTTTTGTTATGTTCTTGGTGATGGCAGGTTTATATAAATCTTTAAGACTTGAAGATTATCGACAAGCCAGTAGCAGTTTGAATGCAGCACCTGTGGTGGGTAATGTAGATATTCTGAACTGGAAAAAACGCTTGTCACGGGTTATGCATCATCCTGGAACCAGCGATACCAAACGCATGCTGGATGAAATATGCCGCCCCGCCGTTCTGGCCGTAGCAGAAGAAATGCAAAAAAGAGGCGTGAATATTGACGTGCAGGAAAGTGCATTAGAGCAAGATCCAACTTTGTATCATTTAGATTTGATTATTCATCTGGAAGAAGAACAGAACTTTGTTTATCAAATCTGGCCAGTACGTTATATCGCACCCACATTTAGTGAACGTGGAAAGTTAGGTAAACGGTTTTATTTCCGTTTGGAAACCTATCTTTATGAAGGCTCACAAGGTAATGATTTGGTTGGTTACACCAAAGAGCAAGTTATTAATGACATTCTAGACAGATACGAACGACATATGACCTTCTTACATATAAACCGAATCAGTCCTGGAAATCGTCCGTTATTTCCAGATCCACAAAGTTAATCAGGGGACACCATGTATATCTCATATTTACATGCTTTTGCGTTGTTCTTTTCATTGCTTAATCCATTTCTGATGAGCATTTACATGATTGGCATGATTCGTAATTCAGAAGCTAGAGTGTTTAATAAAGCCCTGATTCAAGGCTGTTTAATTGCTTATGCGGTATTTATGCTATTTGCATGGGGTGGTGAAGCTATTTTCAGCAAATATTTGAATGTGCGCTTTGAGGCATTTCAAATCTTTGGTGGGCTCATTTTCTTGGTGATTGGTTATCGCTATGTGTTTCAAGGTGCAGACACCATTGGTGAGATGCGGGGAGCACCTGAACATTTGGCAGGTACCATTGCTATGCCCTTCATGATTGGACCGGGGACGATTAGTGCCGCCGTGGTAACAGGCATGACTTTGCCCATTAGTGGGGCTGCGCTGGTAATTTTCCTCACCTTGGCGCTAACTTGTAGTTTAATGATTTTGATGAAGTTTGCGCATGATCATCTCAGGTATAAGCATGCCAAATATATAGACCGTTATGTGGATATTGTAGGTCGATTATCTGCGTTACTGATTGGTACTATTGCGATTGAAATGATTATTACGGGGATTTTAGGTGTGATTGCAGAGATGTAAGTTCATCACAGAAAAAAACCGAATGCAATTCATACAGTTTTATTTACAGTCTCCATACACGTAAAAATCACGCCCCAGTTTAACTGGCAATAGTTTTGAACCCTTAGTTTTGAACCCTTGTATTAAAAATTAAACGAATCTAGCAATTCTTTATTTGATGTTAATACTCATCCAGTATTGAGGTTTTTTATCTTTTCTTGCTTGTGATCTAGGTTGAAATACTCTAATTTCATACTCACCTGACGCAGGTAAAATATAAATACCATTATCATCAAGCTCTGGAGAATATTCTCCAAGACTGATGGAGTCTTTTAATTGATTACCCCATAAGTAAGTTTCAACATTTCCTCCAGTCAACTTCACTTTTAACTTTTGCCCTTTTTTAGCATAAAATTTGTAGGAATCATACTTGTATCCATCTATCCTTCCGTAATAATTTGCAGAGTAAGCTTTTTTTGCAAAGTTAACTACTACAATCTTTCGTATATCATTGTTATCATTTGCAAGTACGGCAGGGCTAAGCATAGTTAAAGTTAGGGCCATACAAGCACCAGCTAGTAATTTCGTATTCGCTATTTTCATAAGTTACCTTAATAATTGTATACCTCACTACAGAATAACATATGAACCCTTGATCCTAGGCAGTATCTAGGACAAACAACTCCTCGTTTGCGAGCAGCTAAAAAAGATCATCTGTTTCAAATTTCTTTTGTGATTCTACTTTTTCCTCGCCAACAATGTCGCAAAACGCTGTTTAATTCGATTACCATCTGCATCTTTACGGTGCAATTCACCGACATTTTCATTGTATTTCACAATATCCCAATCAGCATAATAAGCACTTAACTCACCCGCTTTAAAACTAAAAGGGAAGTCCTGTTGCACAGGGTAATCTTCAGTATTCATCGCGCAAACAATTAAGTTAAAGCCTTGAGGTTTGGTCGCTTGCTGCATATGCTGAATAAGAGGAGGGATAGTTTCAGGCGCCAAAAACATCATTACTACGATACAGTTGATGAAGTCATATTCACCAGTAATAGTGGCATCCTGATTGAAATCCCGAACAGCAGTTTGAATAGATGAAATCTGTTCTGCAGCAATAATTTCATTTAATTTTTGGATACTACTCGGATTCACATCCCAAGCATCCACCTGAAAACCGTTTTGGCTCAAATACAGCGCATTTCGGCCTGTACCACAGCCAACATCCAAAGCTTTACCCACGGTTAACTGTGGAAGTGCCATTAAAATTTCAGAATGTGTTGGGCTTAATTTATATTTTTTAACAAAATAATCTTGAGGCAAACAATAAAAACTAAGCTGGCACTCAATATCATCACTGGCAGATACAATTTTATGCCACGCTTGCGGTTCAATAAATGGTGGTTGATTTTCCACGGAAAAAATATGGTCAGATTGTACTTCACCAGATTCATGCAGCATCGAAAAATGCAATTCGCCTTTTAAAATAGTCAACTTCGCCCATGTGCCGACTTGGGTATTGTGTTGTTTTTTAAACCCTTGTGGAATTGAGTCATGATTCCAAATAGGAAGTTGTTTATAACAGATCAATTCTTGTTGCATCATAAACTCCAGTTATACCGATTCTGATGGGGTAAAGCTTCACAGTAATGTAGTGTCTTGTGTAGATTAGAAAATATCATCTTCATTTCAGCATAACATTGCAGACCTGTTTCAGCCATCTTCTGAATTTTATCCATCTCATTAAAATCAAAATTATTTAAATGATGTAGATGGTTAAAATACCAAACTGAAAAATATTCACCTCAAATTGCATGATTTTCATGTCTATTCAGTTGTGAATGTTTTACCATAAGCTGTTTTAATTCATTGAATTATCCCGTGTTTATTCAAGCCAATCAGTACGTTATTCCAACACAGCAGCATGATTATCCTGAATGGCATCGTGGGCGTGAGCGTTATGTGCTTTGGTATTTAGCTGTTCAACATCCAGCTTTAGAATGTTATTTACAACAATTAAAACAGCAATTTTCAGATGTATTATTTCGCCCAAACACTCGCCAGTTTCATATCACCTTATATATTTGTGGGTTTTATGCAGCAAAAAAGCATTGGGAAGATGACTTTCTCGAGTCACAATTTCAACAACAAGTTCAAGCCTTACAGCAGTTGCAACTAGAGCCTTTTCAACTGAAAGTGGGCGGCATCAATAGTTTTGATAGTGCTTTATTTGTAGAAGTGCAAGATCAATCACAGCAACTGGCGCGTATACGTCAGGCACTTAGCGTAGGCGGGGCTGAAATCGCAGCTTTACAGTATCATCCACATATTACTTTGGGTTTATATCAAACAGCGTGTTCAACCAATTTGATTTTGCAGCGTATTCAAAATCTCCCCGTGCAATATTTCGATTTAGATATCCATCATTTAAATTTTGGTTATTATCAGGCACACACTTTACAAGGTCAGCTATTTAGCACGCATCAATTTCCTTTGGAGCACATGTGATTCAACTTATTTTGGGCGGTGCGCGTTCGGGTAAAAGCCGTATGGCTGAGCAAACCGCACAGCAACTTGGCAAATCCGTCATTTATGTAGCAACTGCACAAGCGGGCGATGCAGAAATGCAGGCGCGGATTCAGCATCATCAACAACAGCGTCCGCAGACTTGGCAATTGTGCGAAGAGCCTTTGTATTTGGCGGAGCAGTTAAAGATGCTGGATCATCCGAATGCTGTGATTTTAGTAGATTGTCTGACCTTGTGGATGAGTAATTTGTTGATGCAATCTGCAGAAAGCTTTGCCGAACAACAAATTTCAGCATTGCTCGAAGTTTTACCTCAGTTGCAAGCCGATATTATTTTAGTGAGCAATGAAACAGGTTTGGGCGTTGTACCGATGGGCGAAATAACCCGAAAATTTGTCGATGAAACAGGGCGATTACATCAGCAATTGGGACAAATTGCAGACAAAGTGCAGTTCTGTGTCGCAGGTTTTCCAATGCTTTTAAAAGGAGAGAAGAAATGACTTGGTGGTTTGCAGCGTGTCAAAAGCCAAATGAACAGATGAAACAACAGGCAATTGCACGACAACTTCAATTGACCAAACCAACAGGTTCATTGGCAGCATTGGAAAATATTGCGATTCAACTGGCGGCTTTGCAAGGAACAACGCAGCCGAATATTGAACGTCCGTGGATATGTATTTTCGCAGGCGATCATGGCGTGATGGAAGAAAATATTTCCGCCTATCCCCAAGCCGTGACTCGGCAAATGCTACAAAATTTTGCCACAGGTGGGGCATGTATCAGCGTCATCGCCCGACAATATCAGGCGCATTTACAAGTGGTGGATTGCGGCTCGGTCGGGGAAGCGTATGAATATGCAGGAGTAGAGCGGCATTGTATTCGTGCAGGCACAGCGAATTTTGCTAAAACCCGCGCCATGACTGAACAAGCGTGTGCAGATGCGATGGCACTTGGACGTCAAAGTGTGGAAGATGCCATCGCACAGCAGGCCTCGATTTATGTCGCAGGTGAAATGGGTATTGGAAATACCTGTTCGGCATCAGCCTTGTCTTGCTTTTTATTACAAGAACCTGCTGAAGCCTTGACTGGCATAGGCACAGGAATTGACACTGCACAATTGCAACATAAAAAACAGGTGATTGATGCTGCTTTAGCTCTACATCAGAACTATGTGCAAGATGATGCTTTTAAAGCCTTATGTGCAGTTGGTGGATTGGAGGTCGCCGCAATGGTGGGTGCGTATATTCGCTGTGCGCAGTTGGGCTTGCCGATGGTGGTGGATGGTTTTATCAGTAGTGCTGCCGCATTGGTTGCAGTGTGTTTAAATCCTCAAGTCCGTGAATGGATGTTGTTTGGGCATCAATCGGCTGAATATGGACATCGTCGCTTATTAGAAGCATTAGATGCACAAGCCTTGCTGCATCTAAGTTTACGTTTGGGTGAGGGCAGTGGTGCGGGCGCTGCATTGGGCATTATCCAACTGGCTTGCGCTTTGCATAATCAAATGGCGACTTTTGCTGAAGCTGCAGTTATTGGTGAGAAAGTATCTTCATGATCATGCTAGACCTATTAAGACATGGCGAAACAGAATTGGGTCATACTTTGCGTGGCTCAACCGATGATGCTTTGACTTTAAAAGGTTGGCAAGACATGCAGCAGACTTTAAACACGGCAATAGCTACAGGACAGCGATGGGATGTTGTGGCAAGTTCACCTTTACAGCGTTGTCTGCAGGTTGCTCAGACCTTTGCGCAAGCACAGCAATTGCCACTGTATATTGATGCACAATTTCAGGAAATGCATTTTGGTGCATGGGAAGCTATTTCCACTCAAACCTTATATGAACAATACCCTGAAGATTTAGCTAAATTTTGGATGACACCGACCCAATTTAGTCCGCCACAAGCAGAATCTTTGCTAAATTTTCAGCAGCGCGTTTTGCAAGGTCTGTCCGATCTCAACCAATATTTACAACAACTCGAGCAACAACCTAAACGTGTGTTATTGGTCACGCATGGCGGGGTAATTAAATTGCTCAAAGTATTGGCGCAGAAAAAATCTTTAGACGATATTTTAAAAATGTCTGCAGCGTTGGGGCAATTGAGTTCATTCCAGTTACATCCCAATGGCAACATTTGCATGCAGGGGCAAACATGACACCTTTTTGGATTGCCTTGCAATTCCTGAGCACTTTTCCTGTTTCTTTAAAACAGATGCCAACTGCAGCGCAAAATGCACAATCACTGCTGTTTTATCCGCTCGTTGGCTTACTAATTGGAGCTGCGCTGTGGGGGATGGCGCATTTATTGCAATTCTTGCCTTTGGTTCTGAGTAGCAGCTTAATTTTAGTGCTCTGGATTTGGCTGACAGGTGGTTTACATTTAGATGGACTGGCTGATACTGCCGATGCATGGGTCGGCGGTTTTGGTGATCCTGAACGTAGCTTAAACATCATGAAAGACCCAAGCAGCGGCCCGATTGGAGTATTGAGCTTACTGATCTGCTGTTTATTAAAATGGTCTGCGTTGTATGTATTGCTCGAACAACAGTATTTGGCATTTTTGCTGTTTGTACCCGTATTGGGACGATTAAGCGCTTTGGTTTTATTTTTAAGCACGCCTTATTTACGTGCCAATGGTTTAGGCACTGCTATTCAGGCACATTTGCCTAAAACAGGCACAAAAATTGTGATCGCATTGACCTTGCTTGCAGGAGTGCTTTGGGGATGGGTGGGTTTGGTGACCGTTCTGACTTTTATCCTTAGCACCTTGTATTTGCGATATAAATTTATGCAGCGTTTAGGTGGAATTACGGGCGATACCGTTGGTGCGAGTATTGAAATAACAGAAAGCATGATGTTATTGGCTATTGCGATTCTTTGGTTTTTAATAAATTAGCTTTTGAGCAGTTTTTCTTGTTTCAAGTGCGCTGAAAATTGAAATAATATAAGCGAATGAATTTACAGCTATTTATGCACTCAATTTCAGCAAGTATGCAGATGAATTTGTCATTTGTCGGAAAGTTCCTAAATTAGATTTGCTATTTTTTTTAAATATGATAATAGTAGTTTATGTCAATCAGCCTTGATGGCATTTGTATCTCAGGATGAGATCACAAACGTGATGTATAAAAATCAAAAGGAATGTCATTTATGATCAAACTGTTAAAGCAAATTTTCTGTATCCATATTTATGAATATGACGCAATGGAAGAAATCGGGGCGCATTTAGAGTGTCGTAAGTGTGGGGATTCTAAGACACAATAATGTTAAGTATTGAATCTGTATTAAAACCAAGTGAGTCTTTATGACTCACTTTTTTATTTTAGGCTAATAGCCTGAATATTTTGCTTAGTCTTGCCTGCATGTATAGATTAGACTGCACTTATCCATCTTCAAAACTACATATATCATTCCTACCTCTTTTGGTGGGGAGACTTCTCATGCTGTACGAAGTTTGATTTATACAAGTGCACAATTAAATTTTCTATCCTCCGCACACTTTATCCCACAAGGTATTCCGCTTAAAATCCAGTACCTAGAAATATTGAACTGACCGTATTTATGGCTAAAAACTTTCAAGAAAAAACGTATATTGTAGATGACAATCTAGCAGATACTTTGACGTGGTTGCTGCATCATCAGGACTGTTATGATCGGTTTTATTATGATGCGATTCAGCAACAACTGACGGTAGAACATGCCAACGGGGTAGATATTATTAAAACAGGGCAGTATTTAAATGCCAGTTACGGAATTTTAATCACCTCTTAAAAGCATTGCCGCATAAACTTATTTTGCTGCATAAAAAACAAAGTCCCTTTGCGGGACTTTGTACATTTGGATGGATGCTAAAACTTTAAGCCATTGCCATCGCATCTACCGACAATTCAGAAACCGTTGGTTTAGCACGTTCAGGCACTAAGCCTAACTTTTGGAACAATTGTTTGTCTTTGCCTTCGCCTGCGTTTGGTGTAGTTAAAAGTTTTTCACCTGAGAATAACGAGTTCGCACCTGCCATAAATGCCAATGCCTGATCTGAATCAGACAACGATTCACGCCCTGCAGACAAACGAATATAGCTGTTTGGCATGATAATACGTGCAACTGCAATAGTACGAATCCATTCAATCACATCTAGCTTTTCGACTTCAGCCAGTGGTGTACCTTCAATCGGAACTAACATATTGATTGGCACAGATTCAGGGTGTAACGGTAAAGTCGCCAATTCATGTAACAAACCAATACGGTCTTGGGTATCTTCACCTAAACCGACAATACCGCCACTACACACTTTCATACCTGTTTGACGCACAATATCTAAAGTATTTAAGCGGTCATCAAAGCTGCGAGTACTAATCACATTGGGATAATACTCACGCGATGTGTCTAGGTTGTGGTTGTAATAATCCAAACCTGCATCTTTTAAGCGTTCTGCTTGAGATTGATTCAACATCCCTAAAGTCATGCAAGTTTCTAAGCCTAGAGCTTTGACTTCACGCACCATTTCTAAAACATACGGCATATCGCGTTCATGCGGATTACGCCAAGCAGCGCCCATACAAAAACGTGAAGAGCCTGAGGCTAATGCTTCTTTGGCTTCCTGAATGACTTTATCAACTGCAATACGTTTTTCAGCTTCAAGCTGTGAATCATAATGCGCAGATTGCGAGCAATATTTGCAGTCCTCAGGGCATTTGCCTGTTTTAATAGACAATAAGGTACTGACTTGTACGGTATTGGCAGCAAAATGTTGGCGATGCACACGTTGTGCTTCAAAGACTAAATCCAGAAAAGGCTGTTCATATAACTGCTGAATTTCTTCCCGAGTCCAATCATTGCGTACTGACATAAGTAAAAGTCCATCATCCCTATTATTCATAGTCTGTATCATACACAAATAGTTGGAATCAGAAAGGCATAATCTCCCAATTTCATGGCTAATATTCGACAGTATGGAAACAAAAATATGCAGTCGATTTGGTTGCAAACTTAAGCAATTTTAATACTATTTCGCTGCAAAATTTATTTTTAAGCATTTTTATTTTGCAATGAATTGGTCACTAAAATTCAGTTAACTGCATAAATTGGCAAGTAACCTGCAGCCAAAATATCGTACCATTTGGGTGGTAGTTTTTGTTTAAATTTTAGGCTGTTTAAGCAATTGTTCCTGAATGGCCCAATCAATATGGATTTGCACAATCTCATCATGTTGTGCTCGCGTTTGCTGCAAAGTTTGCAAAATCTGTGCTGAAAATGGGGCATTTCCAAGCCCGATTGCAATATTACGCATAAAACTTTGATAGCCTGTACGACGCAATGGACTACCTTCAGTTTTGGCTAAAAACGTGCTTTCATCCCATTGCCATAAATCTAGCAAGCTGACTTGATCTAAGGCATGTCGAGGGTGAAAATCCTCCACCGTAGTGACTTGTGCAAAGCTATTCCACGGACAAATCAGTTGGCAATCATCACAACCAAACACCCGATTACCAATACCACGACGTAATTCTTCAGGAATAATACCCTGATATTCAATGGTCAAATAAGCAATACATTTACGCGCATCCAACATATAAGGTTCAACAATGGCCTGCGTTGGACAAATGTCGATGCAGGCTGTGCAAGAACCGCAATGCGAGGTTGCAGGCGGATCAAAAGGCAAATCTAGTGAAGTAAACAACTCGCCCAATACAAAAAAAGATCCAGATTTTTTATGAATCAGTAAGGTATGTTTACCTGTCCAACCCATACCAGCACTTTCTGCCAGTGACTTTTCAAAAATCGGGGCTGAGTCCGCAAAGGGGCGTGATTCAAAATTCCCCACTTTTTCACGAATACGGGTGGCAAGAGTTTTTAGGCGTCCGCGCATGACTTTGTGATAATCGCGCCCACGTGCATAACGGGCTATAATTGCAGAGTTAGGTGCATCGGGAATGTGTCGTGGACGTGGTGTTTCCACCAAATAATTCATCCGCACACAAATAATACTTTTTGTATTCGGGACTAACAGTGTGGGATTAGCGCGCTTGTCTAAATTTTCTTCTAGAAACTTCATATCGCCATGATAGCCACGTTTTAAATATTCCTGAAAACGTGCTAATTCTGCTTGAGCATCTGGTTTGGCAATGACACAATCAGCAAAACCAAGCGCCAAAGCTTGAGCTTTAATCCACGCTTTCAAGGCGGCTGGATCGTCTTGATGCAGAGAAATATGTGCTGAAGTGGTGGATGTTGCCATAACAAAATAGAAGGGAAGAAAATGCCGCAGCAAGTGTACCATAGCCCTGTTTATCATAGTCAAAGTATTCAAGCGTGGGAGCAGCGCTGGTTTGCCCGTCAAAATAGTTCTTACGGTTTAATGCAGCAAGTGGCGTGGACACTGCATTTACAAATTCGCAAAATTTTTGCCGCACAGCCATCTACAATACAAAAAATTGCTGTGTGTTGTGGACAAGGCAATAACGCAGGCGATGGCTATTTAACTGCAAAATATTTAAAACAAGCAGGTTTTCAAGTCGATATTTATGCCGCAACACGCGGTTCATCGGCAGATTTACATCAGGCTTTTTTAGAAGCTCAGACAGAACAAGTCAATATAATTCAAGGTTTTGCATTTCAACAAAGTTATGACTGCTATATTGATGCATTATTTGGTATTGGTTTAGATCGTCCTTTAAATGATGAGTGGCAGTCGCTTATTCACGCAATGAATCAACAAGCGGGTTTAAAAATTGCGGTTGATATTCCAAGCGGTTTAAATGCCAACACGGGGCAGCCATTGCCATGTGCAATTAAAGCCGATTACACCTTTACAGCTTTGGGTTTGAAAGCAGGGTTATTTACAGGGCAGGCACAGGAATATACTGGACTGGTCGATGTGCTGGATTTGATTCCAGCCGATGCAGAACTCAAAGCGTTGGCCCAACTCACACCACATTTGATTCAATTACCCGCACGGCAGGCTTTTGGACACAAAGGCAGTTATGGGCATGTGTTGATTGTGGGCGGACATGCACAAATGGGTGGTGCGGTGATGATGGCTGCAGAAGCCGCATCAAGCGCAGGTGCAGGGAAAGTGACTGTGGTCTGTCATGCCAAACATCATGTGGCGATATTAAGCCGTGCGCCGAATTTAATGTTGCGGGATATAGACGCACTGACAGGCGCAGAAATTCAGCACTTAATTTCACAGGTCGATGCCGTGAGTTTAGGGATGGGACTAGGACGAGATGCTTGGGCAGAACAGCATTATGCAGACTGGTTTGCCGCACTAAATCAGTCCGAGGTAGAAGTAGTTTACGATGCCGATGCCTTGTGGTTTTTGGCGAAACAAGCGCATTCATCGCATCATCCAGCCCAACTAAAACCGAACAGTTATGCCACACCACATTCAGGTGAGGCTGCGACCTTGCTCAATACTACGGTTGCAGCCATTGAAGCAGACCGTATTGCCGCGATTCAGCAATTGCAGCAACGCTATGCAGGCGATTGGGTGTTAAAAGGTTCAGGTAGTTTGACTTTGCAAGCTGCATCTACAGAACCGCAAGCAAGTTCATTGTGGATTTGTACCGCAGGCAATCCTGGTATGGGTACAGGTGGTATGGGCGATGTGTTGGCAGGCATGATTGCCAGTTTAAAAGCCCAGTTTCATCATAAAATTCAATTGCATGAAATTGTCATGTTACATGCCTTGGCGGGGGATGTATTGGCACAGCAGGGCATGCGCGGTTTACAGGCACAGCACATGAGCCAAGCGATTTATCAGGTTGTGAATCGGTAAAATATAAGCGATGGCGATGCTGATTTAGCGACGTCTGGAGCTTGAGCGACTGCGCCCGCGAGCCATACCGCCCAAGGCATTGAGCACAGCCAATTTGGTCATGCTGCCTGATGCATGAGCATGGCAAATTGCAGCAGCCAAAGCATCGGCAGCATCTTGTTGTGGTTTAATGGATAGATTTAATAGTTTCATGACCATCATTTGTACTTGTTCTTTATCGGCAGCGCCATAACCCACGACAGATTGTTTAATTTGACGGGCGGTATATTCCGCCACTTGTAAATCTAAATTCACCAAAGCGGCAATCGCTGCACCACGAGCCTGTCCCAATTTCAAGGCAGAGTCTGGGTTTTGCGCCATAAACACTTGTTCAACTGCAGCTTCAGTCGGGCCGTGAAATTTCACAATCCGTTCAATCCCTGCAAAAATCCGTTTTAAGCGTTCAGGCATTTCACTGGTTTCGGTGCGAATGGTTCCTGCATCTACAAAACGTAATTTAGCGCCATCACGTTCAATAATGCCGTAGCCCGTTAGACGAGAACCAGGGTCGATTCCAATAATAAGTGACATGCCAAGCCTTAAAAAATTACATCAAGTTGAATTATAGGAGTTTAAATCTCTTTTGTGTGGAGTAATTTCAAAACATTCGGTCAGTAAGCTGCTGTTTAAACCATTGGAATGTATCCCACGCCACATTTTCAATTTTGGACTTCATTTTATTTTAAGTTTTGAGGTGTATATTTTATATACGGTAGCAAATGAGAGCGGCAATGAAGTGGATTAATAGGCTAAAACAGTGGGCGAAGCAAATTAAACGAAATGTTTATGCGGTTTGGTTTGTCGCACGTGATCCTGAAACGCCGTTTATGGCAAAGCTTTTGGCATTGTTGGTCGCTGCTTATGCTATTTCTCCCATTGATTTAATTCCAGACTTTATACCTGTTTTGGGTTATTTGGATGATTTGATTTTAGTGCCATTGGGTATCATGTTGGTATTGCGTTTAGTACCTGCAGAGGTAATGCAGCGCTGTCGTTTACAAGCCGATGCGATCAGTCAAAAACCGAGCAGTTATATCGCAGCATCGGTTTTTATTGCGTTGTGGTTATTGTTGGCTTATGTCGCGTATTTTTATCTTTATCGTTCAAATATATAGACGTATTGAGTCTGTTATTGTGTGATGATGAAAATATTAATGACAGACTTAACCTTTAAAAATACAATAATGCCCATATTGAAACAACAGCGAATCAAAAAAGCTTGATCCCGATGAAGCACTTGGTTACTGCATTTTATTTATTTTATTGAGATTAGATTAATTTTCATGAAATTATTTCTTATTGTTCTAATTGGCTTAGTTCTTGAAGTCTTCGTCTGGATTGGTGTGGGCGACCTAGTGGGGAGCATGTGGTACGTGTTCTTTTGGTTTGTCGCTGCTTTCTTCATTGGTTTGAACCTGATTCGTAAATATTCTGCAGGCGTGATGCCACAAATGCAGCAAATGCAAATGGGGCAGATGAGTGCCGATCCTGCGCTGAGCAATAATTTACCTAAAATTTTTGCGGGTTTTTTATTGATGATTCCAGGATTAATTAGCGATGTTTTGGCATTGCTGGTGATGATTCCTGCCGTACAAAATGCCTTTAAAGCGGCAATGATGAAAGCCATGATGAAACGTCAGCAAGCCATGATGGATCAAATGATGGGTGGCATGATGGGCGATATGAATGGCATGGGCGGAGCAGGTCAAAACCCGTTTGCAGATTTAATGCGCCAAATGCAAGATATGCAAAATCAGCAGGGTGGTGGTCGTGATTCCAGTATTATTGATGGTGAAGCACGTGAAATTACCCCCGATGCGAAAAAAATTGAAATGAAAGATGTCAATCCACCTAAATAATATAGGTGATGCTTGATATCAAACCGAATCGTGCTGATTCGGTTTTTTTTATGTGTGTTTTTGGGTAAATATTCAAATATTGAGAGGCCTATTTTAAAGCCTTATTTATTCTCTTGCTGCAAAAGGTATAATCGGACTTTCAATTCTCCTGATGTATTTATGTCTTTGTTATTCACCATTTGTTCGCTGCATTTTGTGGCACAGCTTAGCCCAGGCCCAGATGTTTTATTAATTGCCAAAAGTGCAGCCAGCAATACCCGTCGTAATACCTTGCAGATTATTGCGGGCATTTCATCGGGGATTGTGGTGTGGGTAGTGCTGACCCTATTGGGTTTTACGGTTTTGGTGCAGCAGTTTCCTTGGATTCAGCAAGTCTTAATGCTGATTGGCGGTTTATTTCTTGCCAAAATGGGATGGGGCATGTTGTCGGGTGGTTGGCATAGTTGGCAGCAGCGCAAACAGTTTGATGATACTCAAGTGCAAATTCCAGCCGCAAAAAACTACTTTTTATTGGGGCTATTCACCAATTTATCTAATCCGAAAACCTTAATTTATTTTAGTAGTGTATTTGCTTTGGCGTTGAGTTCATCGGCAAGTGCATCTTTGAAAGCCCAATTGGCAGTGATTATTCCAATCCAAACTTTTGTGACATTTACACTATTTATGTTGCTACTTTCTACACCAAAAATGAAAAAGTTATATCAGCGTTCAGGCAGTTATATTGATATGGTCTCGGGCGGATTATTTTTATTATTTGCTGTGTGGTTGTGGTTAGATGCACTGCGTATGTTTTAAAACATAGGTTTTGATGCCAATTAGTTAGATGATTTGATGTTGTCCAAAGCCAAGTTTGACGATTTTTCATTCAGTATTTCGGTTGCAGTCGTGTTTTCAGTTTTATCTAAATGATTGGGCTGATAAGTACGGTTTGATTGCAAAGTTGCTTCGGTATTTTCCGAACCTTGGTATTTACGACTACGGTTGGCACGTTCTCGCAAGCCACCTTTTTTAATGAGTTGCACCACTTTAACTTTACTCCGTGTAATAAAAAAATATGTGCTGAAAGCCAAGCTTGAGTCTAAACTTCAAGTAATCGAGCATGCAGAATTTTAGCATGGCATACCTATTTTAGATGGATAAAGTGACTGTTTATTCAAAAATACGATTTGCGCGAATAGCAGAACTTTGACATTCTAATTCACAAGCGATTGTGTCAGTTAAATCATCCAAAGGATGCAGGCTACAAAGTGTCACAGTTGCTTAAACAAAATTACACTGCATCAGGGTAGATGGTGTAACAATAAAAACAAGAATTACAGTGAAGTAGGAGAATACCTATGCTGTATCATCAGTATCGTTGCGCATGTTGCAATCGGGTGGTGGAATCATCAGAAAAAGAATGTGGTACTTGTGGTTCACACAATATTCGTAGTCCTTATGGTTTCTGGTTATTCTGTATTTTGGCATGCTTGGCAGCAGCCGTTGTGTTTAAAGTCGTGCATGTTTATTTGCAAGATCATCAAGAAGTGCCCGTGCAACAATCGGTGCTTGAGGTGATTCGTACGCAATAAGTGCTGCATCCAAGCTTAACGCTTATTTCGTCTATACAAGATTTCAAAAAATCCTGAATCATTAAATGGCTCAGGATTTTATTCAACTGTTTTTTCAATATTGAAGAGACTCACCATTTTATTCTTCAATATGGATGAGCAATTTAAAAAGATTAGCGACTTAAGAAGTCAGCTTGGTTGATTGCAGACAGTGCAGCATTCACCTCAAAAATCTTGCCACGAATATTCTTCACGCCAAAACTTTCTAAACGTGCAGTGTGCATTTTTAAATAGCGTTCAGCATTGGCCGCATGATCAAACAGATAGATTCCACCGGCTTCCTGTGTTTGACTGTTCTCAGTCCAAATTTTCCAAAGCATGCCAGTTTCTAGGTTAATGCTTTCTGCAAGTTCACGGTACGCTTGGCTCATGCTTTCGCCAAATGGGCCTTCAGAAGGGAAATCGACTTGAAGAATAACCGCCATAATAAACTCCTACATCATTATCTTAGATGAGTATTTAAAAAATCTCAGGAATGATTCACTATAACATATTAGTATTTTGTATATTGTGGTTTGACAGCTAAATTTTAGGCATAAAAAAGCCCACCGAAGTGAGCTTGATAAAACTGAAAAGTTTTACATTACAGACCTGCAGAGGCTTTTAATGCTTCAACTTTGTCGGTTTTTTCCCATGTAAATGCAGTGTCAGAACCTTGACGACCAAAGTGGCCATAAGCTGCAGTCTGTTTATACATTGGTTGTAACAGGTTCAACATGTTGGTAATGCCGTATGGACGTAAATCGAAGTGTTCACGTACTAAAGCAATAATCAACTCATCTGCCACTTTTGCAGTGTTGAAGGTGTTGATTGAAATTGATGTTGGCTCTGCAACACCAATAGCATAAGACACCTGAATTTCACATTTGTCTGCCAAGCCAGCTGCCACAATATTTTTGGCAACATAACGGCCTGCGTAAGCAGCAGAACGGTCAACTTTAGATGGGTCTTTACCAGAGAATGCACCACCACCATGACGCGCCATGCCGCCGTAAGTATCGACAATGATTTTACGACCTGTTAAGCCGCAGTCACCTACAGGACCGCCAATCACAAACATACCTGTTGGGTTGATGTGGAATTTGGTGTCTGCATGGAACATTTCTGCAGGAATCACTTTTTTCACAATTTCTTCAATTACCGCTTCTTTAAGCTGAATTTGAGAAATTTCAGGATCATGCTGAGTAGATAACACCACCGCGTCCAAACGTACAGGCACACCATTTTCATAAGCAAAAGTCACCTGACTTTTTGCATCTGGGCGTAACCACGGCAAAGCACCACTGCGACGTAATTCAGCTTGCTTTTCCATTAAGCGGTGTGCGTAAGAAATTGGGGCAGGCATTAATACATCAGTTTCACGGCTGGCGTAACCAAACATCAAACCTTGGTCACCTGCGCCTTGATCTTCAGGCTTTTGACGGTCTACACCTTGTGCAATTTCAGGTGATTGTTTACCAATCATGTTAATGACCGCACAGGTTGAACCATCAAAACCTAAGTCAGAATGATGGTAACCAATGCCATTTACGGTTTGACGAACAACGGCTTCAAAATCGACATTTGCAGTTGTTGTGATTTCACCTGCCAGTACAACCGCACCCGTTTTTACAAGCGTTTCACAAGCAACCCGCGCATAAGGGTCTTCTTTTAAGATTGCATCCAAAATGGCATCACTGATTTGGTCAGCCATTTTATCTGGATGGCCTTCGCTTACAGATTCCGAGGTAAATACAGCGTACTCGCGCATAAGTCCTATCACAGTTAAATTCAAAAGACGCAATATGTTACATCGAGTTAGACTTTAGGACTAGCGCATTACGACTAAATTGGCTGAATTTATTTCAATTCAATGACTTTTTATCGCATATCTTTAGCTAAAAAATAGATAAAGTATCGGTATGACTATATTGTGACTCAAAAATATTCATGTTGGCTAAAGTATGCTGTCATAATTTTAAACTAAGGAGCACCTTGTTTTTAAGTGGTGAATCATTTTTAAAAACAATATTGTAGATGGGTAATTTAAAGACTTTGAATTGACTTTATCTGCATCAAGCTGCATTTTCAAAAGCTGTTTTAAAATTTTGGACGATGGCTGTGATTCAATTTATTGTGTGAAAAGTGAATAAAATTCAAGATGTGTTAAAATCTGTCTATTATTTCTACAGAATACTGTTGTGTTTTAACTTGTTGCTAGGCATTTGATTGGAGTTGCTGCAAGAGCGACATCACAATTCCATCCTGCGTCTATAAATTGAAATATCTATACTTTAGAATTTTGCCAAGAATAGAGCTTAACACGGCAATTAGCTATTTTCTTGTTGTTATAAACGTGAAAACGTCTTTGAATTTGCACGAAAAATACCCTGAATGGGAATTAATGCGGAAATATTGTTGCATAGGCTTTACCCCTCAGGCGTTTTTTTGAGAGAATAGCGGCTGTTTTGAATTCTATTCATCTTCTTCTATTTAACGATTTTTTGTGGACTCTGACCTATGACGACCCCGCTTAACGAACGTCGTATTGCAAACGCAATTCGTGTATTGGCAATGGATGCTGTGCAAAAAGCAAATTCAGGACATCCAGGTGCACCGATGGGGATGGCAGATATTGCCGATGTGGTGTGGCGTGAATTTTTGAATCACAACCCAACCAATCCACAATGGGCAAACCGCGACCGTTTTGTATTGTCTAATGGTCATGGTTCAATGTTGCAATATGCGTTGTTGCATTTAACAGGTTATGATCTTTCAATCGAAGATTTAAAAGCGTTCCGTCAGTTACACTCTAAAACACCTGGCCACCCAGAATTGGGTTATGCACCAGGGATTGAAACCACCACTGGTCCACTCGGTCAGGGGATTGCCAATGCTGTTGGTTTTGCTTTAGCAGAAAAAACACTGGCTGCACAATTTAATAAAGAAGATATTCAGGTTGTAGACCATTTCACTTACTGTTTCTTGGGTGATGGTTGCTTAATGGAAGGTGTTTCACACGAAGCATGTTCATTGGCAGGTACTTTAGGTTTAGGCAAGCTGGTTGTTTATTATGATGACAACGGCATTTCTATTGATGGTGAAGTAGAAGGCTGGTTCTCTGACGATACCGAACAACGTTTCTTATCTTACGGCTGGCAAGTCTTAAAAGTTGATGGTCACGATGCCGATGCAATTCGTGCTGCAACGGTTGAAGCAAAAGCTGAAACGCAAAAACCGACTATTATTATTTGTAAAACTGTTATTGGTTTAGGTTCGCCAAACAAACAAGGTAAAGAAGACTGTCACGGTGCGCCATTAGGCCATGATGAAATCGCTTTGACGCGTCAAGCATTAGGCTGGACAGATGAAGCATTTGTTATTCCTGAAGATGTATATGCTGCTTGGGATGCTAAAGCGAAAGGTGCAGAAGCAGAAGCAGCATGGAATACAACTTTTGATGCCTATGCAGCAAAATATCCAACGGAAGCTGCTGAACTTAAACGCCGTTTAAGCGGTGAACTACCTGCAGAATTCATCGCGCAGGCAGATGCGTTTATTGCTGAAACCAATGCTAAAGCTGAAACTATTGCAACGCGTAAAGCCAGCCAAAATACTTTGCAAGCATTTGGCCCATTATTGCCTGAATTATTGGGTGGTTCTGCAGACTTGGCAGGTTCAAACTTAACCCTTTGGAAGGGTTGCCAAGGCGTTCAGGACAATGCAGCAGGGAACTACGTGCATTATGGCGTACGTGAGTTTGGTATGACTGCTATTGCAAATGGTGTAGCACTTCACGGTGGTTTCATTCCTTACGTTGCAACATTCTTAATGTTTATGGAATATGCGCGTAATGCCGTGCGTATGTCTGCATTAATGAAGCAACGTGTGATTCATGTGTATACCCACGACTCGATTGGTTTGGGTGAAGATGGTCCAACACACCAACCGATTGAACAAATTGCATCTTTACGTGGTACGCCAAACTTAAATACATGGCGTCCTGCAGATACCGTTGAAGCGGCTATTTCTTGGAAATCTGCATTAGTACGCAGCGAAGGTCCAACTGCTTTAATTTTCTCACGTCAAAACTTGCCATTCCAAACTCGTACTCAAGCGCAAATTGAGAACGTGGCAAAAGGTGGTTATGTCTTGGCTGAAGAAAAAGGTGAATTGAAAGCCATTATTATTGCAACAGGTTCAGAAGTGGGCTTGGCAATGGAAGCATACGCGCAGCTTGAAGGTGTACGTGTTGTGTCTATGCCGTGTGCAGAAGAATTTGTGAAGCAAGATGCAGCATATCGTGAAGCGGTATTGCCATCACATATTCGCGCACGTGTTGCGGTTGAAGCAGCGCATGTAGACTACTGGTGGAAGTTTGTCGGCTTAGACGGTAAAGTTATTGGTATGACAACTTATGGTGAATCTGCACCTGCAAAAGACTTGTATCAGTACTTTGGCATTACCACTGAAGCGGTTGTTGCTGCAGTAAAAGAATTAACAGCTTAATTTTTTAATCCAGTGTTTTTAAAGGCGTTCCTGCAAAGGGACGTCTTTTATTTTTGCATATTTGTTTGGTATTCGATGTGATGATCCAACAAATTTTGTCAGTGTAAGTCAGGTTTGTGAATAAACCTCTGTGTAATTGAGTGAGATGAGAAATGAGTTTGTACGAGCAAATTAATGATGAAGTCACTTTAATGGATGCGGGTGAGCAAAAGTGGATTGGACAAGATTTACCACTTGAAGCTATGGTGGCGGTAGAGTTGTTGTTACAGGATTTGGCTGAAGATCAGCAAATCAAAATTCGCCGTAAGAACCATGAAAAGCAATCAGGCTTAAAGCAGGTTGATCGTATTTTGATTGAGAAGCTTTAATCTATTGCGATGAATACGGTGCATTAAAAGGTGTATCGTCAAAAACAGCTTTATTCTATGCGTAGGGTAAAGCTTTTTTATTGCTGAAAAATAGTGTATAAAATAGCCTAAGCATAATATGAATTGTGCATAATTAGTAAAATGATTCGATGCAAAAATAATCAGGCAACATCAAAGCTTGCAGACAACTATATTAGATCGTCAATTTAAGCACATCGACATTGTCGCGTTAAGTGAAATCCAATTTGAGCAATGGCAACCACTTTGGCAGGGTTATCAGCAATTTTATCAGGTGCAATTAAGTGATGAGGTTACGCAAAATACGTGGTCAAAACTAATTAATCCACACAGTACGCATATTTATGGTTTTGCTGCCGTATATCAAACTCAAGTTGTGGCAATTGTGCATGTAATTGAACATGACAGTTGTTGGACGCTTAAACCTTATGCCTATTTGCAAGATTTATATACCTTGCCTGAGTACAGAGGGATGGGAATTGCTCAGCAGCTTATTCAGCAGGTGAATCAAACAGCGCAACAGCGTGAATGTGATCGGGTATATTGGCTGACCCATGAAGATAATTTACAGGCACGGCAGTTGTATGATCGTGTCGCAAAAAGAACAGGTTTTATTCAATATCGCAGTCCTGTAACGGCGATGTAAAACGCGCATGCATATTTTTACAAATTTATCGTTTCAGTCATGCAACATACTGTTTTATCTTTAATCCTGTATTTGCAGCAAAAATCTATAAACTAAACCTCATTGAAACGTATCAACACTTTTAGAGATGAACAATATGAACATGAAATCAATTGCTTTAGGTTTGGCTATCGCGTCTGCAGCAACAATGACAATGGCTAAACCAGTGGCTTATCAAATTGACCCAACGCATACTGCTACTGTATTTACTTGGGATCACTTCGGTTTTTCTACGCCATCAGGTAACTTCTCAGACATTCAAGGTACTATCAACATTGATGAGAAAAAACCTGCTAACTCATCTGTGAATGTGACGATTCCATTAAGTAGCATCAACACCAACGTAAAAGCTTTAGATGAGCACTTAATGGCAGCAGATTGGTTTGATGCAGCAAAATATCCAACCATTACTTTTAAAAGTACAAAAGTTGAAACTCAAGACAAGAAAAACTTTAAAATCACAGGTGATTTAACAGTTAAAGGTGTAACTAAGCCAGTGGTACTTGACGCAGTATTGAACAAACAAGGTCCACACCCAATGACTCAGGCAGCGACTGTTGGTTTTAATGCAACAACATCATTCAACCGTTCTGCATTTGGTATCGCAAGCTATGTACCAAACGTGGGTGATAAAATTACTGTTAACATCACTACTGAAGCATCTGTAGCTGCAAAAAAATAAGCAGTTGTGATTTGATCAAAAAGCATCATTTTTTAAATGGTGCTTTTTTTATGTCCGTGATTTCATCTACATGACTTTGATGTTAGTAATTTTAGGTCTATGACTTGTAAATCTATGTAGATAAATGGCTTTTTCTGTTTTTCTGTTTTTCTTTTTGTCCATCTGTACATCCAAAATATAAAAAAATGCGAACCGAAGTTCGCATTTTCATTCATCATGTTGAGGTTAAAAGCTTAACTTAGAAGAAGCCTGCAGGTTTAGTTGAATAACTTACCAACAAGTTTTTGGTTTGTTGATAATGTTCTAACATCATCTTATGGTTTTCACGGCCAATACCTGACTTTTTATAACCACCGAAAGCTGCATGCGCAGGGTAAATGTGGTAACAGTTCGTCCAAACGCGACCCGACTGAATAGCACGACCTGCACGGTAAGAAGTGTGCGCAGAACGTGACCAAACACCTGCACCTAAACCGTAAATGGTGTCATTGGCAATTTTAATGGCTTCATCGAAGTCTTTAAATGTGGTCACAGAAAGCACTGGGCCAAAAATCTCTTCTTGGAAAATTTTCATGTCGTTGGTGCCTTTGAAAATTGTCGGCTCAATATAGAAACCGCTGCCAACTTCATGACGCTCACCACCACCTGTTAACACTTGTGCACCTTCGGCACGACCTGTCGCAATACAACCCAAGATTTTGTCCTGTTGTTCTTGCGATGCTTGTGCACCAATCATCGTTTCAGTATCAAGCGGGTGACCTGTTTTAATACGTTTAACACGTTCAATGGCTTTTTCAAGGAAACGGTCAGCAATACTTTCCTGCACGAGCGCACGCGATGGACAAGTACAAATTTCACCCTGATTCAGCGCGAACATAGCAAAGCCTTCGAGTGCTTTGTCTAGGTAGTCATCATCTTGCGCCATAACATCTTCAAAGAAAAGATTTGGAGATTTACCACCAAGCTCCAAAGTCACTGGAATGATGTTTTCAGTGGCGTATTGCATGATCAATTGACCGACCTGAGTCGAACCTGTGAATGCAATTTTGGCAATACGTGGATTGGTTGCCAATGGGCGACCAACTTCTACGCCGTAACCATTGACTACGTTTAGTACGCCTGCAGGCAATAAATCTTGAATGAGTTCGACTAAAACTAAAATGCTGGCAGGGGTTTGTTCTGCAGGTTTAAGTACAATACAGTTACCCGCAGCCAAAGCAGGTGCAAGTTTCCATATTGCCATTAAAATAGGGAAGTTCCATGGAATAATTTGCCCTACAACGCCCAATGGCTCATGGAAATGATAGGCAATGGTATCTTCATCAATTTCAGAAATTCCGCCTTCTTGGGCACGAATACAGCCCGCAAAATAACGGAAATGGTCAATCGCCAATGGAATGTCGGCAGCCAATGTTTCCCGAACAGGCTTACCATTATCCCATGTTTCTGCCACTGCCAATAATTCTAGATTTTGTTCTAAACGATCTGCAATTTTAAGCAGAATGTTGGAGCGTGTGGTTGGAGATGAGCTGTTCCATTGTGCTTTGGCTTTATGGGCTGCATCTAAAGCCAGTTCAATGTCTTCTGCCGATGAGCGTGGGACTTTGGTAAATACTTTGCCATCTACAGGAGAGATATTTTCAAAGTATTCGCCTTTTACAGGGGCGACCCACTCGCCACCAATAAAGTTTTCGTATTGTGCTTTAAATTGAACTTTTGAACCGGGTTGATTGGGATCTACGTAACGCATAATTCTCTTCCTTTGATGGTTTTTTATAATCTGCCGTCATCTTTACCTTTTATCACAATCCTGTGTCTAAAATCAGGTTAAATTTACGGCTAAGGTATAAGGTACTTTAGTACGTTATTTGATTAGCATACCAATATAAGGTTGGAAAAAGGTTGGAAAGTTGCAGGTTTACAAGCAGCGAACAAATCCTTACAAAAGTAAGCAGTACAATGGATGTAATGCCCACAGGATTGTGAGAATCAGTCATGATGAAAAAACAAGATCTATTGGAAAAAAAACTGCATATTGAACGGTTTAGACAAAGCAGTAGTTTATCGCCGCTTCATGCGCAGCAAATTCAGCAGAGTATTTTAAATTCTTGGCAACGCTCTGAAATTGCAGAAATTCCTGTAGATCGGCAGGCTGCTCCGTTAAATTCCAGTTTATCGCATCCGCAAGGCGGTTCGGCTTTACAGAGAGCTGTGCAAAATTGCGCAGAAGATTTAAAACATATCGCGCAGCAGTCCGACATGGTGGCAGCCGTGGGCGATGTGGGCAGTACGATTATTTGGACGGCAGCGAGCGCTCAAATGCGTAATGTGGCGGAACGAGTACATTTTGTAGAGGGTGGACAGTGGCGTGAAGAGTTGGTGGGTACCAATGCTTTGGCTTTGTCACTCAAAACTCAGCAAGCCAGTTGTGTGTTTTCCAGTGAACATTATATGTCATCGTTACATGACTGGGTTTGTTATGCCGCACCAATTTTAGACCCACATTCCAAACAAGTGTTGGGCGTGATTGATTTATCGACCACTTGGAAAAATCATAACAGTTTGGGTTTGTTGGCAGCAGAGCGCTGTGCTTCTTTAATTCAAAATGCGTTGCTGGAACAGCAAAAACAGCAGCTTTATATTCGCGCGTTTCGTGTGCCACAGGTGTTATTTAATGGCAAAGTGGTGGTGATGACACCGCGTCAAATTGAAATATTGGTGATTTTGGCACTTTGCCCACAAGGCATGAGTTTAGACACTTTACACCAAGCACTATATGGTGAGCGTAAAGTCAGCATGGGAACGCTAAAAGCTGAAATGTCGCAATTACGCGATATTTTAGGGGGGATGCTCGGCTCGCGTCCTTACCGAGTTTTGGCGCATATTGAAGCCGATTTTTTACAAGCTGAGCAGGCTTTAGATGCAGGTTATGTGCAGTCTGCCTTGCAAACGTGTGCAGGGGTATTTTTGGCGAAAACTGAAAGTCCATTTTTATGCGCATGGCGAGATTGTTTAGAATCACGCCTGAGTGATGCCATTTTTAATGCACAAGATACCGATGTATTGCTGAAACATTTGGCGCATAGCCCTGAAGCGATTGATGCGGTAGAGCGTTTAATTGAATTGATGCCAAAGGGGCATCCTGCACATCAAATTTTATTAAAATACACAGCTTAAGGGATGCATCAAGTCATTTAGCCGTTAATTCACTTCCTTTAGTTCTAGTTTTTAGTTTTATAGCCCCTTGCGGTTTAACCAGTCAAACAAGGACTGATATACTTCCGCACGGACTTCGGGCGCAGAAAGCACCAAATCATGCATGCCATTTTCAATTTGGCAAAGCTGAATATCACCATACATGTGATGCCCATATTTTTGCATATCTGCAACATCTAAAATTACGTCAGTGCGTTGCGCAATCTCATTCCATTGGCGTGGATAACTACTTTGACTCGCATGCATAATTAAGGTTGGTACACCCAAATGTACGCTAGCATGAATTTCTTTTTGCGCTTCATGAATTGCACGTACAAAACTTAATCGTACTTTAGGATAGCGCGGTTTTTTCCATTCCAAGTTAAATAGCCATTCACCATGATATTGTTTGTGTAGACTTGGTACATAAAATGGATTAAGGCGGCTTGGAAATTTCATTTCTGGCAGCAATTTGCCCAATTGGCTTAAACGAGGAATGCCGAATTTTTTCTCAATCTCGCTCATATTGAAATCATAAAAAGGGCTGTTGCACCATAAACCACGAATCAGTGGATGATTGGGATGATGTGCCACATACAACGTGGTGATTAATCCACCTGTTGAATGTCCCGCTAAAATCACTGAGTCATGTTCTTCTGCGGCAATTTGCTCAAGTGCAGCGGAAATTTCTGCATCATATTCAGACAAGCTGCGCACATTGTACCAATTTTGATGTGACAAATGCGAACGCCCATATTTACGTAAATCTAGGGCATAAAAGTCATAACCATGCTGATTAAACTGGTCTGCCATTTCTGTTTGAAAAAAATAGTCAATAAAACCATGAATATAAAGTACGGCTTTACGGGTTTCCTGTTCGGCTTTTTTGCGTACCAAGGTAGCAATCACTTTGCCTTCATAATCCGAAGGAAAATCCAGCGTCATTTGTTGGTAATCGGCACCCAAAATATCGGGTTGATAGCTTGGTGTTGTTTTTTGTTTTTTACTTAACAGCATAAGGTGTTCGTCATCCATTTTATTTTGACTATATCCTTGATGAGCTGTGCGCATTTGTCAAATTGAATTATGCAAACCCTCTGCATCTAAATCGCTTTAGTTTTATGCTGCGAGTTCATTTTGTTCTGAACAGCAAAAAAAGCAGAACGCATCTGAGATGGTTCTGCTAAAGGGAAGGATAAAAATAAAACAGCAAAAGAGGAAAATTGAAAAAAGGATGGGAAATGCTGAGCAAATCGTGATTCACTCAGCAGGAGATTCAAATTACATCGCGGCTTTAAAAATTTCGACCACTTGTGCATGATTGGCTTTACGTGGGTTGGTGAGCATGCAGGCATCTTTTTGTGCATTTTCAGCCATAATCGCCAAGTCATCTTCTTTAACGCCTAACTCTGCTAAACCTGTTGGAATACCAATTGAGCTAGATAATTCACGAATTGCATCAATTGCGGCATAGGCGGCTTCTGTGGTAGTTAATCCATCAGTATTTACCCCCATCAGTTCTGCAATATCTGCATAACGCTCAGGGCAGGCAATCAGGTTAAATTCGCAAACATGCGGCAGTAAAATTGCATTACAGACGCCGTGCGGCAAGTTGTAGAAACCACCGAGTTGATGCGCCATGGCATGCACATAACCCAATGAGGCATTATTAAATGCCATACCAGCCAAATATTGCGCATAGCTCATGGCATCACGTGCTTCAATATTTTCACCATTTGCCACGGCAGGGCTAAGCCACTGGCTAATCATACGAATAGCTTTTTCAGCGCAGGCATCGGTAATAGGATTGGCTGCAGTTGAAACGTAGGCTTCTACAGCATGGGTTAAGGCATCCATGCCTGTTGCTGCGGTTAAACCTGCAGGTTTGGCAATCATGAGTTTTGGATCATCAATGGCGATGAGTGGTGTGCAGCGCCAATCGACAATTGCCATTTTAACGTGCGTGTCGGTATTGGTAATGATACAGAAACGGGTCATTTCCGATGCTGTACCTGCTGTGGTGTTAATGGCAATTAGTGGAGTCATTGGCACGGTACTTTTATCAATGCCTTCATAATCACGAATATGCCCACCACCTGCGGTAACTAAGCCAATGCCTTTGGCACAGTCGTGTGAAGAACCGCCACCTAAAGACACAATAAAGTCGCATTGATTGGTATTGTAGGCATCGACACCGTTATGTACGTTAATGTCGGTTGGATTTGGCTCTGCACCTGCAAAGATATGACTGGCAACGCCTGCTTCGGTGAGATAGCCTGCAATGGTGTTGGCAACGCCAAATTTAAACAGTCCTTCATCTGTCACAATCAGGGCTTTTTTAGCGCCTAAATTTTGTGCTCTTACGCCAATTTCTTTGGCACAACCAGGGCCGAAGAGAGACACACAAGGAATATAAAAACCGTTGGTTTGATCTGCAATATTTTTAAAAGCCATGCTCAGATTCCTTCTTGCATTGGGTATTGGAATAATGTGTTGTTATCGCGGTGTTGAACCGTGATTTGAGTATTCAATGCTTTGTGGTGAAATCCTACCTACCAAACACCAACCCTATTTTCTGAGTAAATAATGCAAACTAATCAATTGAAATTTATTTGTTTTTTAATGGGTTTTTATTTTTTCTGAAGTGATGCGCAGGCTATAGGCAAGGGCTTAAATCTTGTTTATAGTGTTTTTGTATCTCTAATTTTAAGGTGTAGATACCGTTCACATAAATTTCAGGTGTAATTCAATTAATAAGTGGCTTAAGCTTGATTGAAGAATTGTCCACTTTTTGCAGATGGAAATAAAAAACAAAAAATAGGGATGTATCACGTGATGGGTCTAGTCGGTGCAATCAAATAAAAATAAGATGACACTTAGATAGACCGCACTTAAGCATGAGGAGCGTATATGCAGCCAATTTGCCAGCATAGCCAGTTGCATGCCGTTGCACAGCAATTGGTTCGTATTTCCAGTGTGGCCGCAGAAATCTATCAAGATCAAATGGATTTGGTTGGACATTTTACAGCACAAAATTTGTTTCGGATCGATCCTTTGCAGCATCGGGTCGAATTGCTGAATGGTCTGTTTAGTCTTGAATTTTATCCGCCAAAATCGCATACAAATTTAATAGAAACTCACTTTGAATTTGCGGGGAAACAGCAAGAAGCATTTGAAGATTTTTTCTTACATGATCTGCATTTTTTGACTGGGGATTTAAAACCGCAGCATTCTTTATTTTTGCGTAATCAGGCGCAGCAATTGCGACAATTGATTCTGCAGCAAGTTTACCTGTGGGTAGATGGTGCAGCACGGGTTAAGCAATTGTTATTGCATTTAGATGCAATGCAGGCACAAATTTTAGATCAGGCATTAATGCAGGCAGACGATCAGTATCAACCAGTATTGACCAAATTTGTGCAGCAAGGGCAGCACATTCCTGAAGATGTTTTAACTAACTTATCGATGCTGTGTGCTTTGGAATTTGTAGAGGGTGAAACCTTTTTGCCAGTGCAAGCACTGATGCAAAGTTATGATGATTTTTGTTTTAGTGCGACAGAATTTTTACCTAAAGCCATGCATCGTATTTTAAGTATTTCATTTCCTGAACGATTTAATTTGCAGGATTTAATCGATCATCAGGATGATATTCGGTTGTTGTATCGACATGCCGAAGAACATGGGCATTTATTGGGTTTTGCGCGTTTAATGCACCGTGAGGTGTGGCAGCGTTCCGATGCTTTGGCGAAACCGCATTTTTTAAAATCTTGCCCTTTAATTTGGCAAAAGAAAGTCGCCAAACTGCCGTTATTTGATTATCCACGTGCGGTGAATTGGCTGTTTAAACAGTCTGCACAAGTGTTGGATTGGCTTAGTTTAAATATTCATCATACCAGTGTGCGGGTGGCAGTGACTGCGCTCAGTTTTGTCGATTGTAGTCAGGCACATCCACGGATTATTTTGGCAACTTTGCAATATTTTCAATATTCAGCCGCACGTATGTTCATTCAAAGCTGTAATGTATATGCGACACAGCAAGCGTGGTTCGCACATGCGCATAATGTCAGTTTAATGCCGCATGGCGAAAAACAATCGTTGGATGATCCGCGGGTTGCCATTAGTCCTTCTATTTTGTATTTGGATGAATGGATGACTTTGCTGAAAACCGTGGCGCAACACGATGAGCATTTGGTCAAGCATGTATTTCGGCGTTTAAGTCGTGTCATGCAAAGTTATATGTTGTATTTACAGCAGATCACCCAAGATTTACCGACAGCTTTGTTGGACTATATTCAGTCTGATAGTCAGCAGCAACGTGACTTTTATACGGTATTGCAGCGTTATCAGATTCAGCCTGATGATTTTCGGCAGCGTTTTTATTTACGTGCGCACAATACACGCGTTTCAGTATTTGACAGTTATGTGCGTGACTATTTACTGGAGTATTTTGCAGCGCATACGCATATTCCAAAAAGTTTGAGTTGGTTGGGGTTGTTTCATCAAGCGGTGCATTGGCATCAACAAGTGTATAAAGCAGAGCTATTTGCCAAACTGAAAAAAGAAATTCCATGTAGCACATGGCAGGCGAAAAGCCCGCAGCAAATATTGTATTTTTCGGGTTGGTGTTTTGAAGAACTGACCGATTTAGACCGTATTATTGAAGAATCGAAAAACTTTAAACACTGTTTGGCACTGAGCTATGCCAAAGCCATGAGTGAAGGACAATATGTGGCATTTCACATGGCATCGCCACATTATGCGCAGCAATTGACCATGGGCTGTCACTTTAGGAATGGGCAACTTGAGTTTGATCAATTGGAATATCCAAATAATCAAAAAGCGGAACAATTGTTGGTTACTATCGCAGCGCAGTTTATTGCATGGCTGAATCCACAATTACCATCAAAGTCATAAGTTACAAGTCATAAGACAACTGTTGTCGTATTCACGGACTTGAGCCTTAACTTTTGGCTCAAAACTCGTTAGGCTATAGCCGTTCAATCATGGTATAGGTCTTATGAAACAGGAAACTGCACTTAAACTTTTAAAAGCAGGCGAAAATGTCTTTTTAACAGGCTCGGCTGGTGCGGGTAAAACCTATACCCTGAATCAATACATCAATTATTTAAAAGCGCGCAAAGTGCCAGTGGCAATTACGGCATCTACAGGCATTGCTGCAACGCACATGAATGGCATGACCATTCATACATGGGCAGGCATTGGTATTAAAGATTTTTTGTCCGATGCTGACCTGAAAAATATGAAAGAGCGCAAATATCTCAAAGAACATTTAGAAAATGCGCAAGTGCTGATTATTGATGAAATTTCGATGTTGCATGCTAAGCAACTGAATTTGGTCAATCAGGTTTTAAAATATTTTAAAGACAGTGATGACGCTTTTGGTGGTATTCAGGTGATTGTCGCGGGAGATTTTTTCCAGTTACCGCCTGTGGGAAAAAACGATGAGCGCAATCGTGACAAGTTCTGTTTTATGTCAGATGCGTGGGTCGAAGCTAAATTTCGGGTCTGTTATTTAACCGAGCAGCACCGTCAGGGCGATGACTACTTAAATGACATTCTCAATGCGATTCGTGCACAAAGTATTGATCATCAACATATTCAGGCTTTGGAACACACCCGTCATCAAGATATTGGCGACACTTTCACGCGTTTATATACGCACAATATGGATGTGGACAATATCAACTTTAAGCATTTGAATGAAATTGAAACTGAGAGCAAGCAGTTTGATGCCGTGTGTGATGGCAATGAAAAGTTGATTGAAACGCTGAAATCATCGGTACGTGCGCCTGAAATTTTAAATCTAAAAAAACATGCCAAAGTGATGTTTGTTAAAAACAACTTCGATATGGGCTATATCAACGGCAGTTTGGGCGAAGTGATTGGCTTTGAAGAAGATGATGATCACGGCATTTTACCTAAAGTAAAATTGACCGATGGCACAGTATTGTTGGTCGAGCCTGAAACTTGGTCGGTGGATAATGATGCAGGCAAAACCATTGCCAGTTTCCAGCAAATTCCGCTGCGTTTGGCATGGGCAATTACCATCCACAAATCACAAGGTATGACCTTAGAAGCGGCAGAAATCAATCTTAGCCATACTTTTGAAAAAGGGCAGGGTTATGTGGCGTTGTCACGATTAAAATCGTTAAGCGGTTTGCGTTTATTGGGATTTAATAGCCAAGCTTTGGAACTCGACAGTTTAGCGATTAAGGCTGACCGCCGTTTTCAGGAATTGTCTGAAGAAGCTGAAACGCACTATGAGCTGATGGATTTAACACCACAACATAATGCATTTATTCGTCACTGTGGTGGCACGTTGAACGAAACCGAAATTTTGCGCAATGAAAAGAAAATTGCCAAAGGTGGAAAAACCAATTATGCGACTGCCACGTTAGATGAAACCCGCGCTTTATTTGAAGAAGGTTATGATATTCAGGATATTGCAGTAGAGCGAGGTTTAACTCCTGCAACTATTATCAACCATTTGGCACGTTTGCAAAAAGAACAAAATCTGGATATTTCAGTGGCACATCCAGGTGAAGAAGTGGTGGAAGAGGTCCGTAAAATTTATAAGCGATTAATGAAGCGTCAAAATGCAGAGCACTTCAGCGATGATGGCGCAATTAAACTGCGCCCGATTGTTGAAGCGACTAGTCCACGCATGGGCTATGATCAGGTGCGTTTAGCATTGCTGTTTATTCAGTAGTTTAGTCATTTGGATAATGATGACTTATACTGCAATTCTGCATTAAAAATGCCCGCTTAACGTCACATAAAATACTATCGTTTTGAGAAAAACTTCGGTTAAACTGCCATCACTGTAAGCCTTAAAATATAATATTCGGTATGGCATTTACACCGTGGTACACATTTCGAAAATTTGTCTATAACAACTTACACGACGATGACTATGAAACATGGTTTAGTCGTTGCATTAACTATTTTTTAATTTTACTGATTTTAGGCAATGCCAGTGCGGTTATTTTAGAGTCGGTGAATGATGTCTATCTTGCCTATCAGGTATTTTTTGACCATTTTGAAAACTTTTCCATCGCAGTGTTTACGCTTGAATATTTGCTGCGGATTTGGAGTATTGCCGAAAAAGACCCGTTTATTTCGCCGTGGAAACAGCGTGTAAAATGGCTTACCAGCGGTGGGGCAATTATAGATTTGTTGGCGATTCTACCTGCTTATATTAACTTCTTTGTGCATCTAGATTTACGGTTCCTAAGAATTTTACGTTTGCTGCGTTTGTTAAAACTGACACGTTACTTTGTATCATTGCAAATTTTATTAAGAGTGATCGAACGGGAAAAAGGATCATTTCAGGCAGTCATTTTTATTCTCTCTATTATGATTGTGATGTCTGCCGCAGGTGTGTATGTGGTGGAAAGCAAGGCACAGCCTGAAGCCTTTAGCTCAATTCCCGCTTCGATGTGGTGGGCAGTGGTGACTTTAACCACAGTCGGTTATGGCGATGTCACACCAATTACCCCTTGGGGCAGAATTTTAGGTGCGTTAATTACGGTATTGGGTGTCGGCTTGGCAGCATTGCCTGCAGGTATTTTAGCCACAGGTTTAGCCAACGAACTTGAACAACGTAAGCAGCATTTAGGGTTGAAATTTAGAGAGCTATTGCAAAATAGTGAGATTGATCTGTTAAATGATCAAGAAAAAATTGAAGATTTACGCAAACAAGTTGGTTTAACCACTGAGCAAACCCAAGATATTTTATTGCAGTTAATTCGTGAGCGTCGTGAAGAAGAGCTGCGTTTAGAACAGGAGCCTTATAAATACTGCCCACATTGTGGAGAGAAGTTGTCGGAGTAAGCGAGGCTTGGGTTAAGAATTTCAATTCTAGTTTGGCTCTGCACGTTGGAAGCTTAAAACATGCTTGCTGAAAGCCATATTATTATTATGGAATTGTATTGATTTCGTAGTAAATATCATCGAATAAAAACTAAGATGAAGAAAACTCATTATTTACATGCTAAGATTAAATTAATTCATTATTAAATTGAATCATGTTTGGCTTTGTTTCTTATTTTGCAAAATAAAAATGCGACCTAGGTCTAAACATGCAGTCAATAACTTGAAAAACTAGGAACAAGCAATGCTTGAAATTCGCCACTTAAAAACGCTATCAGCCCTGCGTGAACATGGTTCTTTGGTTGCTGCCGCCAATGATTTATGTCTGACGCCATCTGCCATTTCTCATCAACTCAAAGAACTAGATCATTGGTATGGCGTAGAAGTGGTGAATCGCCGTAGTCGTCCTGTGACATTTTCCAATGTTGGGCAGCGTTTATTGAAACTGGCGGATGATGTCTTGCCACAAATTCAAATTACCCAAACCGATATTACCCGCATTGTGCATGGGCAAACGGGGCGGATTATTTTTTCTTCGGAATGTCACAGTTGTTTTGACTGGTTGATGCCGCTGCTGAATCAATATCGTCAGCAATACCCTGATGTAGATTTAGATTTTGCTTCAGGTTTTGAAGCCAATCCGCATGAATTATTGCAAAACGCAGAATTTGACCTATTGATTACTGCAGACCCGATTGCCTTAAAAGGTATCGAATATTTTCCAATTTTTGAATATGAATCGCGTTTGGTGTTGTCAAATACTCATCCTTTAGTACGTGCCGAGCGCATTACCGTACAGGAGTTGGCAGAAGAAACCCTGATTACCTATCCTGTCGATAAACACCGTTTAGATATTATGTCTAAGCTATTCATTCCAGCCAATATTCAGCCAAAAGCTATTCGTACTACAGATTTAACCCAAATGTTGATTCAACTGGTGGCGAGTGGGCGAGGGATTGGCGCATTGCCAGATTGGGTGGTGAATGAATATGAGCAAAAAGGCTGGGTAACTTCACGTCGTTTAGACTGCGTTGCTGCGGGAGGATTACGCCGTACCTTGTATGCGGGTTATCGTAGCGAAGAAAAAGAAAAGAGCTATTTTGAAGGCTTTTTGAAGCAATTAGAGAAATTTTCCCAAAAACGCACACAATATTATTCGAGTTAAAAATTGCACAATCAGCATTTTAAAGAGGATGCTGATTAATTGCTAAAAACACTAAGCTCATCTAAATCTCCACTAAAAACAGTGAGATGTTCTTGCTAAGCTTGCCTTGCGAAAATTAAGGGAGAGCGCTGTGAGTTCGGTACGTTGGCTGACCAAGGATTTATGGATTGTTGCTGCGGGTTTTATGGCAGCAATGCATATTGGCAAGTTGCCACCGACTGTACCCATCCTACAAGCTGAACTCGGAATTAGTTTGGTTCAGGCAGGTTTTTTGCTGTCTTTGGTACAAGCTGCGGGCATGTCTCTGGCGTTGTTGCTAGGCAGTTATACCGCAAAAATTGGCTTAAAACGCTGTGTACTTTTGGGTTTGTCTTTATTGGCAGGTGCAAGTTTTGTTGGTGGTTTTGTACATAGCTTTTCCGCACTATTAAGTCTGCGTGTAATTGAAGGTTTTGGCTTTTTACTGATTACACTCAGCGGCCCTGCATTTATTCGTCAACTGGTTGCAGTGGAGCAGTTGCCTGCCAAAATGGGGCTGTGGAGTGCCTATATGGGCGGTGGGATGGGTATTGGTTTACTAAGTACGCCGTTTTTACTGACCATCTTGGATTGGCAAGGCGTGTGGATGTGTTTTGGATTGTTATCCTTTGCGCTCGCAATCATCATTTATAAAGCCGTACCGAGTGTGCAGATCAGCACGCAAGCCATTGCCATCTTTGAACTGATTAAAAGCACTTTGAGCCATCCACCCGCATGGATATTGGCTTTGGTTTTTGGTGTTTATGCAGGGCAGTGGTTCAGTTTGGTGGGTTTTTTGCCGACCATTTATCAGCAATATCAAATATCTTTACAAACCGCAGGTGTGCTCACAGCTATGGTTGCAATGGCAAATGCGGTGGGCACATTTGTATGTGGGTTGTTATTACAGCGTGGGCTGAGAACGCAAGTGTTGATGCAAATGGGTTTTGCGATATTGATGCTATGCGCACTGAGTTTTTATATTTTGCGTGATGTTTTACCATTCATTGTGCAGTTTTTATTGGTCATCCATTTCTCTTTATTTGGTGGTTTAGTCGCAGCTGTGGTATTTGCGCAAGTACTTAATTTTGCACCACAACCGATTGCGATTAGTACCACCGTAGGTTTGGTGTTGCAGTGCTCAGCAATTTCACAATTTTTATTGCCGCCTGTGGTCGCAGCGATCGTATATGCCACAGGAACATGGCTTTGGGTTGGTATTTTAATGGCCGTTTTATCTGCAATGGGAATGATATTAACATCTATCTTGTTTCGCAAAGTGGCTTAGATTTGGATGGTTTTTATTGAAATTGGTTGATACAAGACGATGAATTCAAGCAAAACCATCTAAACCAAGCGTCCCTAAATCTATGTTAAGAATAGCCAATAAACAAGGTGAGAATTCCTGCTGCAATCAGTGGTCCCACAGGCACGCCACGTAGCACAGCAACACCTGCGACTGTACCAATCAATAAGCCTGCGACCACATCAGGCTGATTGGTCATGAGCTTGACACCACGCCCGCCTAACCATGCCACAAAAACACCAATTGCAATCGCAAGTAAAGATTTCCAACTCAGGAAAGATTTTAGAATTGCTTCGCCTGGAAGTTTGCCACTGGCAATGGGTGTCAGTACGCCAATGGTGAGAATGATAATGCCCAGGTTTAAGCCATGCTGCTGCAATAGTGGGAAAAATTCACTTAGCGGCGTAATTCTAAAAACAATCAGTACTGCTGCGGCAATGGTCACAGCCGTATTTTGGCTAAAAATACCGCATGCGAGTAGAACGATCAGCACCATCAGGTTAAGGTCTAATTGAGAGAGCATGGTGATCCATAAAAGGGGAAATAAATTGGAAAAGTGCAGTTATTGTAACTGTTTTGAACTACAAGCGGGCAAGGTACGCAATGTGTTCAGAATTTACGGTGTATTTGGTTTAGAATAGCAGCAAATATATTTATACTTTTTATCATTAGGTCGCTCATCATGTTGTTGGAAAAAATGTTGCAATCACAAGGCTTTGGATCACGTAAACATTGCCAACAACTCATTAAAAATGGTGCAGTCACCATTATGGGCGAAACCCAGACCAATCCTAAATTCGCGATAAAAATTGCGCCTGAAACGGTTTTGCAATTTTCGGTGTATGGGCAAAATTATCAATATCGTGAAAAGGTCTATATCGCCTTACATAAACCACAAGGCTATGAGTGTTCGCATCAGGCGACCCATCATTTTAGTGTGTTTGACTTGTTTGATGATGTATTGCTGAATCGTGGTTTGCAGTGTGTTGGACGCTTAGATCAGGACACCACAGGGCTGTTATTGCTGACGGATGATGGACAGTTTTTACAAGCATTGACCCATCCTAAAAAGCATGTGGCAAAAGTGTATGCTATGCACACCGCAGACCCGATTAATGCAACACAAATCCAGCAACTTGAGCAGGGTGTCGCATTGCGCAATGAATCAGGGACATTTGCTGCAACAGAGGTACAACAGCTTGCTGAACATGAATTGCAGATGACCATTCATCAAGGTGTTTATCACCAAGTTAAACGTATGCTGGCAGCAGTGGGCAATAAAGTAGAACAATTACATCGTCAGCAAGTTGGTGCATTAAACTTGACTGATTTGGCTTTAGATGTGGGTGAATGGATGTATTTAAGCCCTAAACAAGTCGAATTGGCAAAAAACCGTATGGAATAAATGAGGTTCTGCTGAACTTTCATCAATAGCTTATGATCAATGGCTTGGGCTAGGTTAAATTTAAACCCTTTGCCTAAAGCCGTAATCGTCAGATCAGGTGACTATTTTAAAAAGCAGTGATAAGTCTGGAATTCATCATCTTTGACAAAGCCCATCTTTTCATACAATTGGTGGGATTGGTAATTACTTTTTTGTGTTTCAAGGCTAATCCGTAGCGCATTTTCATGTCGTGCAAATAAAATTGCAGTATCAATGAGCTGTTTGGCCGAACCTTGTCGTCTAAAAACAGGGGTGACATAAACGTCATCTAAAATATAGTAGGTCGAGCAGGCAACCGAAGAAAAGCCTAAATAAAGTAATACAAATCCAGTGATTTTTTGATCTTTGATATGAATGAAAATCACACTTTCCTGATTTTCAAAACGCTGTTTTAAGAATGCTGCTGAAAGGCTTAAATTCGAGGATGCACCATAAAACTGACGATACTCATCGAACAATACAGCAAGCTGGTCTAAGTCTTCTAAAGTGGCACGTCTTACAATCATTACGATACTCCATGCTTTTTTATTGTCCTTGCATGAAGCATAGCTAAGTTTTTAAAGTAAATTTTTAAAGAATTGTTTAAAAATGCAACACTGTTAATTTTTGTCAGTTTCACCCAAAATTGCATTGAGTTCATCAAACAAGTCTAGATGTTCATCATCCAGTTCAAAATCTTCAACACTATTATTGCCAGTTACAGATGCTTCATTGCTTGGGGTTGCATCCACTAGCGTTGCTTTTTGCTCTTGTTTTAATTTGCGTAACTTAATCAATTGTTCCAGATTAATATTCTGATTTTCAATTGAAAAGGGAATTGATTTAGTCAGCACGACTTGCTTAAAAAACAAACGTACCGCTTGCGCAGGCGTAATCCCCAACTGTTTAAACACAGCAAAGGCTTGTTTTTTCTCTTGAGAGTCCAAGCGTACTTGATAGACTTCAGTTTTTCTCATAATTTTTAATAGAAGGAAATAGATTTAAATTTTAGCAATATTGTAAACAATTCATTTGTAATTTCAATATGACTACAACGAAAATCCACTATTTTGTAATGACAAACATATTACAATGTCAATTCTTGCTGTGCGCTAAAGTGGAATTGTTGCTGGCTAATCGGGTCAAAAAAACTTAAATGCTTGGCAAGCAATTGTAGCGGTGCAGAAAAATCATCTGCTTGTTTGTGCTGTAAAATGGGATAAAACGGGTCGTTCTTAATCGCAATACCTAAGCTATTTAAATGCACACGCAGTTGGTGCTGCTTGCCTGTTGTAGGCTTTAATTCATATTTTGCCCATGTTTGATTATGTTCAAGCAAACGAATTTCTGTTTCGCTGTTAGGTGTGCCTGCCACGACGTGCATCAAATAAAAAGGTTCACCTTTTTCCATGCGTAATTGCACAGTACATGGTAGTGACAAATTAGCTTGATAAGGCGCAATGGCATGGTAGGTTTTTTGCACCTGACGTTCTGCAAATAATTGCTGATACACCGCCCGAGTTTCTGGTTGTTTGGAAAACAGCACCACACCCGCAGTTTCGCGGTCTAAACGATGAATAGGTGTGAGCTGCTCATTCTGTGTTTGTTTTTTTAAGCGTACTAATAGGGTTTCTTGTACATATTGCCCTGTAGGGCTCATGGTCAAAAAATGTGGTTTATCTACAACCAATAAGTGTTCATTTTCAAATAAAACTTGATGCTGAAAAGGCACGGCAACTTCATGCGCTAAAAAACGATAATAAAAAATATCCTGATGTGCGCTATAAGGTGTATCTAAATCTAAACGCTTGCCTTCGGCATCATAAACCAGACCATCCTCAAAGCGTTGCAGCCATTCCTGTGCAGAAATATGGGCAAACTGGGCACATAAATAACGAAAAATTGATTCAGGCTGTGTGCTTAATTTGGGTAAATGCAATTTGCTGGCGCTCACACCATCTAGCATTGGTGGAACAAAGGTGTTGGGATGAGTCGACTTCATCTGCAAATTGCTCATATTCAGGTGGGAGAGTTTCTTTTTCATTATATTGAAAATAGCCTAAGCAGTTTGGGTGCTAAGCTTAATAATCTTGATTCATTGCCTTGTCTAAACTTGTTATAAATTGTCCACATTTACACAGTTTTATCCATCAGTACATAGGCTTTAAAGCAGTGCGATGCTATCATAATTGGTCTTTTGAATCATGTCGTGAGCGTTATGCAGTATTCATTTAATTTGGCTTTAAATAATGAGCAAGATACCCAAAATCTGGCGCAGGTTTTGGCAACGCATTTTCGGTCGGGTGTGATTTATTTAATTGGTGATTTAGGCGCAGGAAAAACCACTTTATCGCGTTATTTTCTACAGCATTTGGGGCATCAGGGCGCGGTTAAAAGCCCGACTTACACCTTGGTGGAACCTTATCAAATACAAGGACAAGATATTTTTCATTTTGATTTATATCGTTTAAATGATCCTTATGAATTAGAGCTGATGGGCATTCGTGATTATTTAGAAACCCCAAATGCCTTGTTTTTATTTGAATGGCCATCAAAAGGTGGCGATGAAATTCCGCCCGCAGACCTGATCATTGAAATTAAAAAATCGGAAGATGAATTAAGCCGTACTGCAACGCTAAGTTCGTCTTCGGTTGCATTACAACAAGCTTTGGAGCAACAATTTAATCATGCCTAATGATGTGTTAAATCTACGTCGGATCCACACGCTTGAACCTGCCTTAGCCAACCAAATTGCTGCAGGTGAGGTGATTGAACGTCCTGCCTCTGTGGTCAAAGAACTACTAGAAAACTCCATTGATGCAGGTGCAACCGAGCTAATTATTCGGGTGGCACAAGGCGGCAGTACACTCATTGAAATTATTGATAATGGTCGTGGCATTCATGCTGAAGATTTGCCTTTGGCGGTGACTCGTCACGCGACCAGTAAAATTCAAACGGCTGATGATTTACATGCTATTGTCAGTTTAGGCTTTCGTGGTGAAGCACTGGCATCAATTGCAGCAGTATCGCGTTTGACTTTGGTCAGTAGCCAAACTGAAGATGGTGTCGGTTATCAGGTCGAAGTCAATGGCACTGCCTTTGACCATCAAGATATTCAGGCCGTTGCTGCACAAAAAGGCACACATATTCGGGTACAGGATTTATTTTTTAATGTGCCTGCACGACGTAAATTCCTGAAAAAAGCGGGTACAGAATTCGGACATATTGAAGAAATTGTGCGTCGTTTGGCACTCACACATTTCGATATTCGTTTTGTTTTGGAACACAACGACAGCATTAAACTGAATTTACCCATTGCAGACAGTGGCGAATTGCGTTTTCAGCGCGTGCAGCAACTTTTAGGACGAAACTTTGTCGAAAATGCCTATTGGATTGATGCTGATAGTGTCACCATGCGCTTATCGGGTTGGTTGGGGCATCCTTCCGATGCACGTTCACAAGCCGATTTACAGTATGTGTATGTGAATGGACGTATTGTAAAAGACAAGACCATCTCCCATGCTTTGCGTATGGCATACGAAGGTATTTTGCATGGACATCAACATGCTGCATATTTGCTATTTTTAGAAGTAGAACCTGAAAATATTGATGTCAATGTGCATCCGACCAAGCATGAAATTCGCTTTTTAAATCAGCGAGAAGTGCATGAGTTTGTAAGACATTACGCCAAAGAAACCTTAGCTCAATTTCAAACTGCAACTGCAGATTTAGCTACAGCCATGAAAGCCGATCCTATCGAACAAGCTGCGCCTTATGTGGTGCAACCGCGTTATCAGGAACAATTTTTACTGCACAAACATGCCGAGGCAAATCCTTACAATTCCGCTGACGATGCAGTAGATGCGTACACGATGCAGCCCGCTTCACAAGCGGGAAGTGAGTTACTTACCGATTTTAATCAGAGTCAGCCGCAGACAGTTCAATATAACCGACCTGTGCAGAGTAATTATCAAGGTTCGCAACAGCTCAACAATGCTTTAAAAAGCTATCTCGCGCCTTTACGTGATCTAGATCAAGACTCAGCCAATCTTACGCAAACAAACACAACACCTGCGGTGGATGAGCATCCGCTCGGCATTGCAATTGCGCAATTGCATGGTATTTACATTCTGGCGCAAAACAGTGAAGGCTTGATTATTGTAGATATGCATGCCGCCCATGAACGAATTGTGTTGCAACAGATGAAAGCCGCTTGGGATAAACCTGAGTTTTGGACTTCGCAGCAATTGCTGATCCCCAAAGTTATCAGCATTAGCCGCATGCAAGCCATGCGGGTGGATGATTTAAAAGAACAATTGGCACGACTGGGCTTGGAAATAGACCAATATGGCGATGAACAGGTCATTGTGCGCGGTGTGCCCGCGATTTTGCATAAGGCAGATTTTGCCGAATTAATTCCTGAATTACTTGATGATTTAGACCCGAATGATGAGGCGCAAGCCTTGTTGCAAAAGCGTGATCATATTTTGGCGGGAATGGCATGTCATAGTGCAGTACGTGCACATCGGATGTTAAGTCTTTCTGAAATGAATGCCTTATTGCGTCAAATGGAACAAACCGAATTTGCTAGCCAATGTAATCATGGTCGCCCGACTTGGCGTGCCTTTCCATTGGCACAACTAGATAAACTTTTTGCTCGAGGAGAGTAGCGTTACATGTCAAATCAATTGCCGGTCATCAATTTAATGGGACCAACTGCAAGCGGTAAAACTGCTTTGGCATGTGAGCTGTATGAAATGGGGCATTTTGAGCTGATTTCAGTCGATTCTGCGCTAGTTTATCGAGATATGGATATTGGTACAGCCAAACCAACTAAAGCGGAACAGGCGCGTTATCCGCATCATTTGATTGATATTATCAGCCCGCTTGAAGTGTATTCTGCTGCACAATTTGTCGAAGATGCCTGCGCCTTGATTGACGATATGCACGCGATAGGAAAAACCCCAATTTTAGTGGGCGGAACCATGCTGTATTTTAAGGCATTGCTTGAAGGTTTATCTTCAAATTTACCCAGTGCCAATTACCAAGTACGTGCTGAAATTGAAGATAAAGCCGCGCGTGAAGGTTGGGAGGCTGTATATGCAGAATTATGTGCGGTAGATGCATTGGCGGGACAAAAGTTTAAAGTGTCCGATAAGCAACGTATTATTCGTGCTTTGGAAGTTTATAAATTAACAGGCACACCAATTACCCAACTGCAAGCAGAACAACCTAAAAATGTACCATATCGTTACACTTTTCATAACCACGCCTTAGTGCCTGATCGGATAGAATTACATCAGCGTATTGAAAAACGCTTAGAGATCATGTGGGAAATGGGTTTTTTAAATGAGGTGCGTCATCTTATTGAAAAATACGATTTAGATGCAAATTTACCATCCATGCGCTCTGTCGGTTATCGTCAAGCTTTAGAGTTTTTACAAAAAGGTGATAAAAGTCGCGGAAAAATGCAGGAAATGGAGGATAAGGCGCTATTTGCAACACGACAACTTGCGAAACGTCAATATACTTGGCTCAGATCGTTGCAAGAATCGCATAAATTTCACACATATTTTACGATAAAGCAGGCTCAAGAAGACTTGCGAAACTGCTACGGATAAAGCAAAATTTACACACTGTCTTTTTTATAATTTTTAATTGAAAAATAAAGATAGTTTTTGCGCTGATTTTTAATTATTTTTGGAGTTATAACATGTCTAAAGGTCAAACTTTACAAGATCCGTTCTTAAATTCTCTCCGTAAAGAACGTATTCCTGTTTCTATCTTCCTTGTGAACGGTATCAAGCTACAAGGTCATATTGAATCTTTTGACCAATATGTTGTTTTATTGAAAAACACGGTAAGCCAAATGGTTTACAAACATGCAATTTCTACAGTTGTTCCTGCGCGTAATCCACGTCCAGCGGGTGCACCAGCAGGCGGTCAAAGCGCAGGCTTTGGCGGTCAAGGTGGCTTCGGCGGTCAAGGTGGCTTCGGTGGTCAAGGTGGCGGCTTCGGCGGTCAAGGTGGTGGCTTCGGTGGTCAAGGTGGCGGCTTCGGTGGTCAAGGTGGCGGCTTCGGCGGTCAAGGTGGCTTCGGTGGTCAAGGTGGCGGCTTTGGCGGTCAAGGTGGCTTCGGTGGTCAGTCTGCAAGCGGTTTTGACAACGATTCTAAATTTGAAGAATCTCAAGAAGACGACAACAATCGTTAATTGATATTCTGAAAAAAAGCCTCTCATTTTGAGAGGCTTTTTTTATGTCTTACTCTTTTTCTGGTCAATTTACATACTCTGATTTATAAGCTTAAGTGTAAGCGTCCGCTGAACCCCATGCCTATTTTTTAATTCGGTTCCGGTTTCCAGCGGTGTGGTAGCAATTCTTCAATCTGAGTCACTTTATGTGTCGGCAACCTTTTCAGCACATCACTTAAATAGGC
>NZ_JACAXD010000013.1:0-80908 GCF_013391485.1 Acinetobacter sp. SwsAc5 | reverse complement strand
CGCGACTCATGAGTGCTCGGTTATATGCGGGCCAATTGGTTGTACGGTAGATTTTGTGTGTAGGCTTCTTCATTTGAAAATTATATCGCTGAAAAAGCCTTTACAGATAGGTTTGTGCAACAAAGCCACTTCACACTCATCGCTGGTCATATCTGCATCCATTTCAATGATTTTGGTAATCACCATTGAGGTTGGAATTGCTAATGCTGCAGATGTAGATTGCGTGTTTGCTAAGTTCAATGCACGTTCAAGCGCATCCCCGACTGCTTCTGGATTGAGAATGTTTTTTTCAACCACACTGCCTTCTGGAAGTGGGACCAGCGCATAGCTCTCGACCCAGTATCTACCATTCTTAACAGAGAGTTCTAATAACTTAACAGAAGTAGAACTAATATCTACACCTATTAACCCCTTACTTGGCTTACGATATAACCTACGCACAATAGTACCATTCCTATTATTTTTTTATCCCCAAAAAAATTTAACCTACTAATCCGCGCTGGTCTATAATTTTTTACGGATACAATAATTCATCTAACAATCCGTAAATCTACTCGCTATACTGACCAGCAATTAGTTTGCTATTAGCGCTTATTAAAACGCACTTGTTATGAAAAAGCTATCTTGTTCGGGTCGTGTTCATCCATTTTTTTTGATCATAATTATAATTTTGGTCGCAATACCGATGGGTTTCTATGGCATGTATCTCTATATTGCCCCATCTTTGCCAGAAATGACCACCTTAAAAAAAGCGCCATTATTAAAACCATTACAGGTTTATAGTGCCGATAATGAGCTAATTGCCGAGTATGGCGGCAAGCTTTCTGTGCCTGTCGATTATGAACATATTCCTGAAAAATTCATTTTTGCATTCTTAGCTGCAGAAGATTCTGCCTTTTTTGAACACAGTGGGATTAGCTTCAAAGGCTTAGGGCGCGCGTTGAGCGAGGCGGTAACAGGCTCCAATGTGCAAACTGGCGGCTCAACCATTACCATGCAAGTGGCAAAAAACTATTATCTCAGCCCTGATCGTACTTTAAAGCGTAAACTCACCGAAATCTTTTTAGCGCGTAAAATTGAACAGAACCTGAGCAAAGAAGAAATTTTGACTTTATACGTCAATAAAATCTTTTTGGGTAAAAATGCCTATGGCATCGCGGCAGCTGCCAAAATTTATTACAACAAAAGCTTAGAAGAGCTGACAATTGCACAAATGGCGATGATTGCAGGCTTACCTAAAGCACCTTCACGCTACAATCCAGTGGTGAATCCTGAGCGTGCTTTAGAACGTCGTAACTGGATTTTGGGGCGTATGCTGCAACTGGGCTATATCAACCAAAATGAATACCAAAAAGCCATTGCTGAACCCATTAATTTAGATATGCCAGACCGCAGCATCAGCAATAAACATCCGTATATTGGTGAAATGGTGCGTGCTGAACTGGTTAGTAAATTTGGCGAACAAGCGGTTGATTCGGGCTATAAAGTTTACACCACGGTAGACAGCAAACGTCAAATGTACGCAGAACAGGCGGTACAAGAAGGCTTAGAAGCCTATGACCGTCGCCACGGCTGGCGTGGTGCAGAGGCACACGACAAACCGCTGAATGAGTTTCGTGCTTATGCCAACACCTACCCTGCGCAAGTCAGCAAAGTGCTGAATAATTCTTTTGAAGCGTTAATGCAAGATGGCACAACAGTTACTGTACCATGGTCAGGTATGTCTTGGGCGCGCCCCTATCGCAATGCCAACAGTGTAGGCAATGCGCCAAGTCGTGCGGCACAGATTGTAAAAGTCAAAGATATTGTCCGTTTACGTCCAAATGAAAATAAAACCGCTTGGTCATTGGTACAAGTACCGAAAGTGCAAGGTCAATTGGTCGCAATTAACCCGAATAATGGCGCCATTGAAGCGTTGGTCGGTGGATACAACTTCTATCAATCTAAGTTCAACCGTACTTTACAAGGTTGGCGTCAACCGGGTTCCACCATCAAACCTTTTGTGTATGCTCTGGCTTTAGAGCGTGGTATGACGCCACACACCATGGTCAATGACAGTCCAATCACCATTGGTAAATGGTCACCACGTAACTCCGATGGTCGCCATTTAGGCATGATTCCGTTACGTCGTGCTCTCTATTTATCTCGTAACACGGTTTCGGTACGCTTATTACAAGAAGTCGGTATTGAGCGTACCCGCCAACTATTCATGGATTTTGGTTTGCAGGAAGATCAGATTCCGCGTAACTACACCATTGCATTGGGTACACCACAAGTTTTGCCTATTCAAATGGCAACGGGCTATGCCACTTTTGCCAACGGTGGTTACCGTATTCAACCGCACTTCATTAACCGTATTGAAGATGCTTATGGCAAAGTGATTTATCAAGCTAATCCTGAATATGCGTGTATTGCTTGTATTAATGCCAAAGAACAAACGCTTGAAAGTGCCGAAGCCACTACACCAGATGATGAAGTGATTGAAGTCACCAATAAAAAACTGGCACAAGCTGAACAATATCCGAACTTATTGGCAGAGCGTAGTCAGTACAAACAGGCACAGCGTATTTTAAAATCTAGCTCGGCGTATGATATGTCCAATATTTTACGTGACGTAATTCAACACGGTACTGGACGTGCTGCGCTCAGAATTGGTCGTGGCGATATTGGCGGTAAAACAGGAACCACCAATGATGCCAAAGATGCATGGTTTGCGGGCTTTAACAGCAAGCTGGTGACTGTGGCCTGGGTCGGGTTTGACCAACCGACCACTTTAGGTCGTCGTGAATACGGCGGTGTGGCTGCTTTACCAATTTGGACGGACTTTATGGGCAATGCGCTCAAAGGAACACCTGAAGCTTGGGTAAGCTTGGACAACAAAGCCAAAGCACCACAGCGTGAGCTGAATCAACTGACCGCAGAACAGCAACAAGATTATCGCGCCTCTCCACCTCTGGCACGTCCGTTGTATCGCCCTGCACCTGCTGCACCGGTACGTGCACCTGAACGTGATTTTGATGACTTGCCAGGCGAGGAAGTGTTGATACCAGACAACAATACGCCACCACCGATGCAAACGCCAGAAAATGCACCGACTAAACCAACGCCTGCACCAAAACCTGCACCCGATGCTTTGGAAAACTTAATTGATGAAGTCTTGTAAGCACAGACACCATCAGCTAGCAAAAAGCCCTCATTCGCAATGATGAGGGCTTTTTTATGAGCACAGCTTGGACTTAAATAGCAGCCCGATTTTTAAAACCTAGCGCTTACTTTTTTTGGAACAGGTAAATTTGATGTTGTGCAGATAGTTCAAATTGAGCATGTTGCTCTAATGCCTGACGACGCTCAGGTTTGGCCTTATAGGCATAAGGTGTCATCGCAATCAAATGTTTTAAATCTGTTTGACTGAGCTGTAACGGTGTCTTCACCACACTGGCATCCACCAATTCAAAAGCATCTTGTAATTGAGTAACAAATTTTTCAGGCTCATGCGGTTTGACATCTTCAAACAAGGCCTGACGCATGGCCAGCAAGTGTTCAGGCGCTGGCGTAACCACCAGCAAATAGCCTTGGGGCTTGAGTACCCGTAAAATTTCCTGCTTGGGTATTAGACTAAACAAACTGCTGCAAACATCAATGCAATGATCCAACACAGGCAAAGTTGCACCTGTACCCACCACCCAAGTCACTTCTGAATTCAGTTTAGCCGCCACTTGTACTGCATTTTTGGCAATATCTACCCCTACACATTGCATGACTTCAGCTTGCATAGCTGCCGTGTAATAACCTTCGCCACAGCCAATATCCAACAGATTTTCTATACGTAGTTCACGCAATTTTTGTACCACTGCCTGTTGCAAAGGTGCATAGTGCCCCGCACTTAAAAAGGCACGGCGTGCCTGTACCGAAACAGGTGTATCTCCTGGGTTTTTACTGTGTTTATGCTGCACGACATGCAAGTTGACATAGCCTTGTTTCGCGACATCATAACTGTGGTTGCTGGCACAGCGCCACGTTCTGTCATGCAGTTGTAAGACCTGACGACACACAGGACACATCAGCAGATTCATGATTTTCTCCAAAGCAGGCGGCATAAAAAAGTCGGCAGGTGCCGACTTTTCAAGGTTTTTCGGTTCTTTTGGCTTAGCGTAATTTTAAGGTCATTAGGCCTAAAACCACCAGCATAATTGTAATAATCCAGAAGCGAATCACCACTTGGGTTTCACGCCAGCCTTTCTTTTCGTAGTGGTGATGCAACGGCGCCATTAAAAAGACACGTTTATTGCGCATACGCAGTGAACCAATTTGCAGGAATACTGAAATGGCTTCCACTACAAATACACCGCCCATAATCGCAAACACGATTTCCTGACGTACCATCACGGCAATCGTACCCAGCATTGCCCCCAAAGACAGTGCACCGACATCGCCCATAAAGACTTGTGCAGGATGCGCGTTATACCACAAGAAGGCCAAGCCCGCACCAATCATCGCGGCACAGATTACCACCAACTCAGACGCATATTTCACATAAGGGATATGCAGATAATCGGCAAAACGAACATCCCCCGCTAAGTAGGCAAAGACGCCCAAACCTGCCGCAACCAACACGATTGGCATAATTGCCAAGCCATCTAAACCATCAGTCAGGTTCACCGCATTTGAGGCACCGTTAATCACCAAATAAGTAAAGATAATGAAGCCAATACCGAGTGGAATCAGCGACAAAGGAATGCTGAAATCTTTAAAGAATGGAATCAACACATCCAGCATATCTGCAGTTTGTGCAGGATTTGGCTGTTGGGTTGCAATCACATACAACGCAATACCTGCACCCAATGATGCTACCGAAGTCCAGAAGAATTTTTTACGCGCTGGCAAACCCGCATTGTCTTTGTAGCGAATTTTAATCCAGTCATCTGCCCAGCCTACAGCGCCAAAAATGACCATAACTGCCAGTACAATCCAGACGTAAGGGTTAGATAAATCTGCCCACAATAGGGTCGAAATACCAATGGAAAGCAGGATTAATACCCCGCCCATGGTTGGCGTACCCATTTTTTTGGCATGCCCTTCAGGTGCATAAGAGCTGACTGCCTGACCGTATTTTAATGCTTGTAATTTACGAATCATCACAGGGCCTAGCACCAAACCGATGCCAAGCGCAGTCAATACACTCAGTAATGAACGTAATGTTAAATAACGAACCACCTGAAACGAGCTGTGATAGCCCGCCAGCTGTTCAAATAACCATAACAGCATTTAAATTTTCTCCATCAATGCAGCCATCAACGTTTCCATATGGGTATAACGAGAACCTTTGAACAGGAAACTCATGGACTGAGGTTGATGTGTTTTTACCAGATCAATTAAAAATGGCAAGGCTTGTTCCTGCGTTACAAAGGCCTGTAATTTTTTTCCATATTGGGTACTACGTGCGCCCTCTTGAGTCGCAGGTGAAAATTCACCCACAGCCACCACAAAATTAATGCCACGAATAGAAACTAAATCCCGTCCTAGCATATAGTGTTGCTGTGCCGCACTATTGCCGAGCTCACCAATATCACCAATCACCATGACCCGCACACCCGTTTGCTGCGCCAAAACTTCACCTGCAGCACGCATAGAAGTTGGATTGGCATTATAGGTGTCATCAATGAACAAATGTGCGCCTTGATGAATAAAGTTTAAACGGCCTTTTGCCCCTTGTGCTTGCTCCAAGCCCGCCACAATATCATCTAAACTCACTCCAATTGCCAGTGCAAAGGCTGCAGCAGCCGTAGCATTTTTTACATTGTGTTCGCCGGCAAAAGGTAAATTGACCTGACGTATGCCTTGTGCGGTATTTAAGCAAAAACTTGCCGATTGTGGCTGCAACTGAATTTCTGTGGCAAAAACATCACCGCCTTCACCAAAACTTAGACGCTGTTCTGACTGAACGGCTTGTTGAATCTGTTCTGTAAAATCATCGGCAGCAGGCACAATGGCAGTACCTTGTGGTGCAAGATGTTCATAGATTTCTGACTTCGCCCGACAAATGCCCTCACGTCCACCAAATTCACCCAAATGTGCCGTACCAATATTGATAATGCCTGCCACATGCGGCTGCACCAAGTTTGAAGTGTAATCGATTTCACCTTGATGACTGGCACCCAATTCCATTACCGCGTATTGATGGCTTGCATTCAATTCCAGCAACATCATCGGCACACCCAAATCATTATTCAGGTTGCCACGGGTAATTAAGGTCGGTGCCAAACGCGACAAAATACTGCCGAGCATTTCTTTAGTAGTGGTTTTACCACTGCTGCCTGTTAAGGCAATTACTTTTAATTGTGGATGTTGCTGACGACGAAAGGCACCCAAGTGTCCTAAGGCTAAACGTGTATCTGGCACGACCAATTGGCAAATATTCACCTCTACTGGCTGGCTGACAATCGCCATTGAACAGCCCTGAGTCGCCACTTGAGCCACAAAGTCATGCGCATCAAAACGCTCACCTTTTAATGCCAAAAAGGCATCACCTGCTTCAGCATGTCGTGAATCGGTCAAAATACGTTTAATCTCGCCCTGCGGTGTGTGTCCATTCAGCCAATAACCTTGTGTTGCCTGTTGCAGTTGCTCAGCAGTCCAAGGTTCTAAAATTGCAGTACTGGTGGTGGAAGTGTGCATACAAATTCCTTATTGCGCTGGGTAAGCAGAAGGTGAGCAATGTTGTGCATCTATCGCAGCTTGCACTTCAATCACATCATCAAACCAGTGTCTTACCCCATCTATTTCTTGATAATTTTCATGACCTTTGCCTGCAATCAACACAATATCACCTGATTGAGCATGTTGAACGGCATATTTAATCGCTTCACGGCGATCATGAATTTCATGCGTTTGTACTACTGATAAATCTACACCTGCCTGCATATCGGCAAAAATTTGTAAAGGATCTTCTGTGCGTGGGTTATCTGAGGTCAAGAGCACAACATTGGCATAATCTAGTGCTGCTTGGGTCATGAGTGGACGCTTGCCACGGTCACGGTCACCACCGCAACCAAATACTGCCCAAAGCTGTGCGCTGACATGGCGTTTTAGGGTTTGCAGTACTTGAATCAAGGCATCTGGGGTATGTGCATAATCCACCACAAACAGACGCTCTGCATCACGCAGCACTTGCATACGCCCCGGTGCGCCTTTAAGTTGTGCAGTCGTGTGTATTAAATCCTGTAATGCAAAACCTGCTTGCTCTGCTGCGATTAAACTCGCGACCAAGTTTTCAACATTAAAATGTCCGAGCAACGGACTTTGCACCACATATTCTGCCGTAGCAGTTTGTAGATGGAAACGTACACCATTCAGACTGTATTCAATCTGCTGTACTTGATAGTCTGCCGCTTGCTGCGTGGAATAAGTCAAAATTTTCGGTTGCGCAGGGTTCTGTTGCGCCGCTTGCAACATGATCCCAGCATATTCATCATCTAAATTGACAATTGCAACTTTTAAACTGGCAAACTGAAACAGCATGGCTTTGGCTGCAGCATACGCCTCTAAAGTACCGTGATAATCCAAATGATCACGGCTCAGGTTGCTATATACCGCAATTTCAATATCGCAGCCATTTAAGCGCCCTTGCTCCAAACCATGTGAACTGGCTTCAATTGCGGCAAATTTTGCCCCCTGTTGTGCATAGCTGTATAAAGCATTTTGCAGTTGCAAGGCATCTAAAGTGGTATGTGTTGAAGCTTCCAAATTAGGCAAAATTCCGTTGCCTGTGGTGCCCATTACCGCACAGCGTTGGGCTTGTAACATTAACAACTCAGCAATTAAGCGGGAAATCGTGGTTTTACCATTGGTGCCCGTGACTGCAAGCATACGCGCTAAAGGTACAGGCTGTCGTGCTTGTAAATATTGTTTTTGCCACTGTCCCATGCGCTGACGCACATCTGGCACCACCAAATTATTGGCAACTGCCAGTTCAGTTTCCGAAATCACCGCCAAAGCACCTTGATCTAAAGCTGCTTGTGCAAATTGTGCGGTTTTTTCAGGCTGCGACAAACTGGTCAGGGCAATAAAAATTTGCCCTGCTGTCACATGGCGGCTGTCAAGTTGAAAGCCCTGAAAGTCTTGTATCATCCAATCTGCAACGCGGGAACTGCGATAAATATTTTGAAAGCTGATAGACATGCGTCACCTGTTATTGGATGTTGGGAGTTTCTAAAGGTTTATCTAAAGGTACGTTCATTAAACGTAAAGATTCTTGCATCACACGAGCAAATACAGGCGCTGCCACCAAACCACCATAATACTGTCCTGTTGGATTTTCCACCACGACAACCATGGCTAAACGCGGATCACTGACTGGCGCAACCCCAGCAAACAAGGCACGATATTCAGTCTGTGAATAGCCTTTGCGGTCTGCACGAAGTTTATGCGCTGTTCCCGTTTTACCTGCAACCCGATAGCCTGGAATATTGGCTTGACGTGCCGTACCACCGGGTAACGTTACGGCTTCCATCATCAGTAGAACTTGATCGGCAATTTTAGCATCAACAATTTGTTCGCCTTTAGGCTGTTCTTCTAATTTGTATAAACTCAGCGGCATTTTTACGCCTTTATTGGCAAGCATGGCATAGGCATCTGCCAATTGCAGCACAGTGGCGTTCAAACCATAACCATAAGACATGGTCGCCACTTCCGACACATTCCACTTGCTTGGCGGCAAAATTAAACCTGCACTTTCACCCGGAAATTTCACTGCAGAACGCGCACCAAACCCTAAACGCTTATAAAAAGTCGGTAAGGTTGCATACGGTAAAGATAAAGCAATTTTCGCCACACCCACGTTTGACGATTTTTGGATAATTCCCGCCAAAGTCAGTGAGCCATAATTGTGGGTATCACGAATGGTGTGATTACCCACCCGCATTGAACCACCACTTAAATTGACCACGGTATTCGGTGAATATTTGCCACTTTCCAGTGCCATTGCCACCGTCATAGGCTTCATGGTCGAACCCGGTTCAAAAGAATCCACCGCACCACGGTTACGCATGGCATCTTTATTGGACAAACTTTTTTTGTCATTCGGGTTATACGACGGCCAACTGGTCATCGCCAAAATTTCACCCGTTTTCACATCTACCGCAATTGCTGTGGCTGAACGGGCATTATTTGCCACCCCTGCTGCAGTCAATTCACGATACATAATGTATTGCAAACGTGAGTCGATACTCAGGGTAATATTTTCGCCCGGTTCAACCTCTCTCACCACTTCTGGGTCTTTGACACGGTTACCCTTTTTATCGCGCACGATTTGCTGTTCGCCATCCACGCCTGCCAAGCGGGTATTTAGCTGCATTTCCAAGCCTTCAATGCCTGTGCCTTCACTATTGGTCAAACCAATAATTTGTGCATTCGGCTGTGGCTGCGGGTAATAACGCTTATAGTTTTTCTCGGTATATACCCCTTGGAAATTACGTTTTAGAATCAGCTCTGCCTGTTGCGGCGGCACTTCTTTTTGTAAAACCAAATAACGTGAACGCGGACGCTCGTTCATTTTATTTTTCAGTTCTTGGCGATCCATCCCAACTGCATCGGCAAGTTCATCTAAATTCAAGTTTTTATCTGGCAATTGGCGCTGCAATTTACGACTGGTCGGATTTTTTTCCAACTCGGCTGTAATTTCTTCAAACAGTTTTTTATTGTCAAAATAATCACGTGGATCAATCACCACTTTCATTACAGGGGTACTAATTGCCAAAGGCACACCGTGGCGATCATAAATCACCCCGCGCATAGCTTTGAGCTTTTCTGTTCTTAAAATATTGGCATTGGCTTTGTTTTGTAAAAAGTCATGGTTCACAATTTGCACATAAAAAGCACGTCCCACCAGTGCCACGAACACCAGCAGTACCACAGCCCACATTAAGTAAAAACGCCACATTTCTACATGAATGGCATTTTTTCCAGTTACCGATTGCTGTTTCTTTCGGGTTTGCTTTTTACGCGTATCGACCATGTGCAACTCGCCTTATTGTTGTTCTGAGGTTGTAGGCAAAGAAATCACCACAGTTTGCGGTGCGGGCGGTGAATACATACGCAGTTGCGTCACCGCACGGGTGCCAATTTGTGCAGTTGCACCAAAGGTCTGCTGTTCAATTAACAAACGTCCCCATTCGGCATTTAAGTCATCTCGCTCGCGCATATAAGAACTCAGCTCACGATAATCATGTCGATATTCAAACACTTGAAACACCACCATAATCGCGCTGATAAACACCAGCGCCAATAAAATAAAATAGGCGACCATTTTTTTCAGTCGCACTTGAGATTGATTTTTTTTAACGCTTTCAGTTTTCATTATTGGCCTTTTCAAGCTAATCGTTCTGCAACACGTAGCCATGCGCTGCGTGAGCGTGGATTGGCTTTGACTTCTTCATCACTGGCACGCACACGTGAGATTTTTTTCAATCGACGTGTATCTTGTTGCTGTTGTGGCAAGCCCCAACCTGAATCTTCAGGCAGGCTCGATTCTTTTTGAATAAACTGTTTAATTAAACGATCTTCCAAAGAGTGGAAGCTAATTACCGCCAAACGACCTTCGGATTTTAATACCTCAACCGCTTGCGGTAAGAAGTTTTCAATATCTTCTAATTCTTTATTAATCGCAATACGAATTGCCTGAAAAGTACGCGTTGCAGCGTGTTTGTTTTTTTCCCACTTCGGATGGGCAACTTTTACAATTTCAGCCAATTGTGCGGTAGTTTCAATATAACCCGCCTGTTTAATGGCTTTGGCAATACGGCGGCTATAACGCTCTTCACCATATTGAAAAATCACATTGGCTAAGGCTTCTTCTTCAATATCCACCAGCCATTCTGCCGCAGTCGGGCCTTGTGAGTTGTCCATACGCATATCAAGCGGGCCATCTTTCATAAAGCTAAAACCGCGTTCTGCCTGATCTAGCTGTGGTGACGACACGCCTAAATCGGCCATCACACCATCGACCTGAGTGACGCCCAAATCATTCAACGCTTGCTGCATATCGGCAAAACTGGCATGAATAATCTGAAAGCGCGAATCTTGCTGCGCCAATTCTGCTGCCACGGCCAAAGCTTGTGGATCTTTATCAAAGGCATAGACTCGTGCCTGCGCATCCAATTTGGATAACAACAAACGCGTGTGTCCACCTCGTCCAAAGGTGGCATCGACATAAATTCCTGTATTGCGATCTGCCAACACGGCATCAACAGTTTCATGAAGTAATACAGAAATATGCGACATAAGGTTCAATCAATACAGCTAAAATGTAACTGCACATTATTACCTTGTTTTGGCAAAGCTCCAAACGTCTTTTTGTAGATAAATATTACTTTCCATAGGGAAAACCGTTTTTGACTTTTTAAAGCACAAAAAAATCTCCGTAGAGATTTTTTTGTGTGCCAATCCAATAAAAGATTAGCCGAAAATGGATATCTGTTTAACGCTTAGTATTATAAATTTGGTCGAAAATCGCACCATTCACAAAATGTGTTTTTTGTGCATTTTCCCAGCCACCGAACACCTCATCAATCGTGAAGGTTTTTAATTTCGGGAATTGTGCTGCATATTTTGCAAGGACTTTTTCATTACGTGGACGGTAGAAATGCTTAGCCGCCATTTCCTGACCTAAAGGTGAATATAAATAGTTGATATAGCCTGTCGCTAACCATTTATTGCCATTTTTTTCTACTGTGCGGTCTACGATTGCCACCGAAGGTTCAGTCAAAATAGAAATAGATGGATAAACAATATCAAACTTGTCTTTGCCTAAGGTTTTTAAAGTTACAAGGGCTTCATTTTCCCAAGTCAACAACACATCACCAATGCCACGTTCAGCAAATGTAGTCATCGACGCACGTGCTGCCGAATCCATCACTTTTACATTGTGGTACATCTTGCCCACAAATTCTTGCGCTTTGGCCTTAGAGCCGCCCGGCTGCTTTTCTGCATAACCCCAAGCCGATAAATACACCCAACGTGGCAAACCACCTGTTTTCGGGTTAGGGGTAATAATTTGTACGCCTGGTTTGGTTAAGTCATTCCAGTCTTTAATGTTTTTCGGATTGCCTTTACGCACCATAAAGACGATGGTCGAGGTATAAGGCGCAGAGTTATGAGGAAATTCTTTTTGCCAACCTGCTTGGATTTGACCTGACTTTACAATTTCTTCAATGTCATTCGCCAATGCCAAAGTTACGACATCACCCTTTAAACCATCGACCACAGAACGCGCTTGCTTGCCTGAACCACCATGTGATTGTTTAAAGTTGACGTCTAAACCTGTACGTTTTTTCCAGTACTGACCAAACGACTTGTTAAATTCATCATAAAATTCGCGGGTCGCATCATACGATACATTTAAAAACTGACGATCTGCAGCCTGAGCAGTCGTTGCAGCAAAACCTGTTGCCAATAGCGCAGCAGCCAATAAAGCTTTCAATTGAGTTTTCATTACAGCACACATCACCTTTAATCTGTCGCTCAATATATGCAATGCTCAGGCGCTGCGCAATTTGTAAAAAACATGCAAAAAATGATTAAATTCAAATAATTTAGCTTTAATTAATTGTTTTTAATCAATTTAATTCAAGATGCGGCGTTTATTCCAAATTTATACCTTTTTATGGATTAGATATATAAAAAGTGAATAAAACTTTGATCCGTTTTTAGACTCAACGGTAAAATAAGCGACATCACAGCAATCAAACCCGCTTTAAAACTATTTTATTGTGACTTTTGTAAAAATCTTCACGATATCTCCACAGTTGTTTGTTACAACATGTTCTAATCCAAAGCTCAATGGACAAATCGGTATATAGTGAGTAAATAATGATAAAGATCTTATTGAAAGTGTGACGAAAGTCTGCTTTTATTAAGGTTTTTGTTATTAAATATTTAAGTAATTAAAACTATTTATAAATTGTGAGTTCATTCATAAAGGAAAGGGGGAATCAAGATGAAATCTAAACTCATATGCGCAGCATTACTCACTTTAAGCACAGTCAGTCACAGTGCTGTGATCAAGTCTACTGAAAGTAAAACCCATTTAACTGCGGAAAAGGGGTCTTTAATTGAAAAAGCCCTTACCCAACAAAAACAGGCAGACAAGCAAAAGTTTGAATCAAATAATGATTTAAAAGTGCTGACTTCAATTAATCTTGCCCCAACTCAAAATTTCTTTGCCTTGCAAAATCAGCGTTTTAGCCGTTTCGTACAAGCCTTATTCCCGCAAGGTAACTCATAAGTCTGCATCAAACTCACTGCCTTTAATCCCCTTTTCAAATGCAGTTGAAACGCCCAAGTACAGAATGTTGAATTTAACATTAAGTACTTGGGCTTTTTCGTTATAATGGTTGCAATTTACATTTTGAATTAATTTTTGCTTATGACTGTTCGTACTCGTATCGCGCCTTCTCCTACTGGTTTCCCGCACGTGGGAACAGCGTATATCGCCTTGTTTAACTTATGTTTTGCCAAACAACACGGTGGTGAGTTTATTCTTCGTATTGAAGATACTGACCAACTGCGTTCAACCCCTGAATCTGAAAAAATGATTTTGGATTCATTGCGTTGGTTAGGCTTAAATTGGGCAGAAGGTCCAGATGTCGGCGGCCCGCATGCACCGTATCGTCAGTCTGAACGTATGGATATTTATAAGCAATACGCCTTGCAATTGGTTGAACAAGGACATGCTTTCTATTGCTTCGCTACTAGCGAAGAACTCGATCAAATGCGTGCAGAACAGCAAGCACGTGGTGAAAGCCCGCGCTACGATGGTCGTGGTTTAAACTTGTCTGCAGATGAAGTACAGCGTCGTTTAGCGGCAGGCGAAGCGCATGTCATTCGTATGAAAGTACCAACCGAAGGCGTATGTAAATTTAATGATATGCTGCGCGGTGAAGTGGAAATTCCATGGGCGCAAGTCGATATGCAAATTCTGCTGAAAACAGATGGCTTACCAACTTACCATTTGGCGAATGTGGTCGATGACCATTTGATGCAAATCACCCACGTGATTCGTGGTGAAGAATGGATTCCATCGGCACCGAAACACCAATTGCTTTATCAATATTTTGGTTGGGATATGCCTGTGTTGTGCCACATGCCACTGTTGCGTAACCCAGACAAATCAAAATTATCTAAACGCAAAAACCCGACTTCAATTAACTACTATAAAGACATTGGTGTATTACCCGAAGCGTTGCTGAACTATTTAGGTCGCATGGGTTGGTCAATGCCAGATGAAAGCGAAAAATTCACCTTGGCCGAAATGATTGAACACTTTGATATTCAACGTGTCTCATTAGGCGGCCCGATCTTTGATGTTGAAAAACTCAATTGGCTAAATGGTCAATGGATTAAAGCACTTTCACCTGCTGAACTATTAGACACCTTATTGGCTTGGAAAGCAGATCGTGCCAAATTGGAAGAAATTGCTGCCGCAATTCAACCACGTATTAATTTACTCTCAGAAGCGGTCAATTGGTCTGCACATTACTTCAACCATTTCCCAAGCTTGAGCAAGGAACAGTTTGAAAGTAAAAAACTGTCTGAAGAACAAGTGCGTCAAAGCCTACAATTTGCAATTTGGCGTTTAGAAAGTCTATTTACTTGGAACAACGACACGGTGAGCCAAACCCTAATGGATTTAGCGAACCAAATGGAAATCAAATTGCGTGATTTCATGCCTGCGTTCTTTATTGCAATTGCAGGTTCAACCGCATCTACCCCTGTGATGCAAACCATGGTCACCATTGGTCCTGACCTGACCTTTGCGCGTTTGCGTCATGCCTTAGAAGTGGTTGGCGGACCAAGCAAAAAAGAAGTGAAAGTCTGGGAAAAACTGAATGAAAGCATCAAATTGCCGAAAAATGATGCAATTGATCCAGCTTAATTCATTTTTTTGTTGACGTGTGCGCGCAATAGCCCTAATATTGCGCTCACACAGACTGGGGTCATAGCTCAGTTGGTAGAGCGCTACAATGGCATTGTAGAGGTCAGCGGTTCGATCCCGCTTGACTCCACCAAGTTTAAATAAGGCTTTACCTGTGTTGCCTCATCAAGTCCCTATCGTCTAGAGGCCTAGGACATCGCCCTTTCACGGCGGTAACCGGGGTTCGAATCCCCGTAGGGACGCCATATTCAAGATGAATATAAATTCACTTATCTTCATCTTATAATAAAGCTCAAGCAATGACTTGGGCTTTTTTATTGCCCTGTTTTCTGACAGACTGTTTTTGATTTGCCGTACATTTGGTTAGAATAACGATCAGATTAGAATTTTGGAGTTGTAATGCAATACCGATGCCCTAAATGTCAAAGCCCAAAAATCATGCCTGTTGCACAGTCAGGTCAAGCAACACCGCGTCCTGTCGTGCCAAAAAGCTTGGTGATGCTTATTCCAGCGGTATTTGTCTTATTACTTCTTGTTTTGATCAGTATCGCCATGTGGATTTTTGGTGATGGTGCAGGCACAACCTTACAAAGCATTACTGTGGCGGTATTTGTGCTGTGTGTAATTGCAGGTTTCTTGTTTTATCGTGATTTGCCTGATTTCAAAATTTCTATGCAAGCCTTTATGCAGTCACAAAAAAAATGGAAGTGCCGTGAATGTGCACATGAGTGGGAAGTTTAAACCTCACTGGTCTACATCTAGATTAAGAAAAATGTTGCTAGGTTGATCACAAGACCACATCATCGAGCAAATATAAAAAACCAGCCTTCTCGGCTGGTTTTTTTAATGAGAACTCAAGTTTTTAGACTTAAGCGCCAATTTTACGGTATTTGCTACGTTTGGTTGCCAGATCATCACCATATTTCTTACGGCGATATTCTTCAAACTCAGTATAGTTACCTGTAAAGAATTCTGGTTGCTCATCTTCGAATGACAAGATGTGCGTTGCAATACGGTCTAGGAACCAACGGTCGTGCGATACCACCATCACTGTACCTGGGAAGACTAAAATTGCATCTTCCAGTGCACGTAAAGTTTCAATATCCAAGTCGTTTGATGGCTCATCCAGCAAGATCACGTTTGCGCCCTGCTGTAGAATTTTTGCCAGTTGTAAACGGTTACGCTCACCACCCGACAATTCACCAACGCGTTTTTGCTGATCCTGACCTTTAAAGTTAAAGCGACCAATATAAGCACGCGATGCAATTTCATAATCGCCCACTTTCAAAATGTCTAAACCGCCAGAAACTTCTTCCCAAACAGTTTTGTCATCATCTAGAGTGTCACGAATCTGACCGACATAAGCCACTTTTACCGAGTCACCTAAAGTCACGCTGCCCGTATCAGGTTGCTGCTCGCCAGTCATCATACGGAATAAGGTCGTTTTACCCGCACCGTTTGGACCGACAATCCCCACAATCGCTGCAGGCGGCACAGTAAAGGAAAGGTTTTCGTAAAGTAAGCGATCACCAAATGACTTGCTGATGTTTTCCACTTCCACCACTTTGTTCCCTAAACGTGGGCCAGGTGGAATATAAATTTCAGAAGTTTCGTTACGCTGTTGGAATTCACGCGAGTTAAGCTCTTCAAAACGCTCCATACGCGCTTTGTTTTTCTTTTGCTGGCCTTTCGCATTGGAACGTACCCATTCCAATTCTTTTTTCAAGGCTTTAGCAAAAGATTCTTCTTGCTTCTGTTCTTGCTCTAAACGGTTATTTTTCTGCTCTAACCATGAAGAGTAGTTACCTTGATATGGAATACCATGTCCACGGTCAAGTTCTAAAATCCATTCTGCAACGTTATCCAAGAAGTAACGGTCGTGGGTAATTGCCACAATCGTACCCGGGAAGTCTTTTAAGAAACGCTCTAACCAAGATACAGATTCTGCATCCAAGTGGTTCGTCGGCTCGTCTAGAAGCAGCATGTCTGGTTTAGACAATAACAAACGGCATAAAGCCACACGACGACGCTCACCACCCGATAATTTGTTAACATCAGCATCCCAAGCTGGCAAATTTAATGCTGCCGCTGCTTGTTCAAGCTGATTGTTCAGGTTGTGTGCATCCCAAGTTTGGATAATCGCTTCTAACTTCTCTTGCTCTTTTGCAAGTTTGTCGAAATCTGCATCTGGATCTGCATATTCTGCAAAAACTTGGTCTAAACGCTCTAAAGCATCTAAAGCTTCACGCACACCATCTTCCACGTTGCCGCGTACATCTTTGCTCGGGTCTAGTGGTGGTTCTTGCTCAAGATAACCAATTTTGATGCCTGGCTGTGCACGAGCTTCACCAGAGAAATCTTTATCTACGCCCGCCATAATACGGAGCAAAGTCGATTTACCTGCACCGTTTAAACCAAGCACACCAATTTTCGCACCTGGGAAAAATGATAAGGAGATGTCTTTCAAGATTTCGCGCTTAGGCGGAACCATTTTCGACACTCGGTTCATCGTATAAATATATTGGGCCACGTAGGACTCCTCAATAGAAAACCAAATCTGGGGCTCAGATGAGCAGCCCCTGCTCTAATGAGCGAAAAAATAATCGGGTATTATACCTGAATACGGAGAAAAAATAAGACACCACAAACATCTTGCATGCTTTGTTACAACTCTAGCGATCAGCGGATAAGCACAGGACTTTTTGCCTGCTATATCAAATTTACAGCTAAATATTGCAGCATTTTTACACTTTCTTTCATATTTAAAAGTGCTAGACTCAAACCAATTTAACTCACGAAGATGAAGTAAACATGACCTATAAAGACGAAACTTTGGCCATTCATGCAGGCTATAGCCCAGAACCAACCACCAAAGCCGTGGCTGTGCCTATTTACCAAACCACTTCTTATGCCTTTGATAATACGCAACATGGTGCCGATTTATTTGATTTAAAAGTACAAGGCAATATTTACACCCGTATTATGAACCCAACCACTGCAGTATTGGAGCAACGTGTTGCAGCACTTGAAGGCGGGATTGGCGCATTGGCTTTAGCATCGGGTATGGCTGCAATTACCTACGCAATTCAGACCATTACCGAAGCAGGCGATAACATTGCTTCAGTATCAACTTTATACGGCGGTACTTACAACTTATTTGCCCACACCTTGCCTAAACAAGGCATTGAAGTACGTTTCTTCGATTATCAACAGCCTGAAAGCTTACGCGACCTGATTGATGACAAAACCAAACTGGTCTTTGTAGAATCCATTGGTAACCCATTGGGCAATATTATTGACCTTGAAGCGATTGCGAAAATTGCGCACAAATACGGCATTCCAGTGGTGGTGGATAACACTGTAGCCACGCCTGTCTTGCAAAAATCATTTGATTTTGGCGCAGACATCATCATTCACTCACTGACCAAATATATTGGTGGTCACGGTACGTCTATTGGCGGCATTATTGTCGATAGCGGTAAATTCCCTTGGGGCAAATATCCTGAGCGTTTTAAAGCCTTAAATACACCTGACCCAAGTTACCATGGTGTGAACTATGTAGAAGCCTTAGGCGCTGCAGCATTTATTGCACGTGCACGTGTAGTACCACTACGCAATACAGGTGCAGCGATTAGCCCGCATAACGTATTCCTAATTTTACAAGGTTTAGAAACCTTAAGCCTGCGTATGGAACGCCATACTGAAAACGCGCAAAAAGTAGCGGAATATTTACAGGCACATCCAAAAGTGAAATGGGTCAATTACGCAGGTTTGAAAGATCACCCGCAACATGCGTTGGCACAAAAATATGTGAAAGGCAAACCTTCTGCAATTCTGTCTTTTGGTGTGCAAGATGGCCGTGAAGGCGGAACCCGCTTTATTGATGCACTGCAATTATTCACACGCTTGGTCAATATTGGCGATGCCAAGAGTCTGGCTTGCCACCCTGCAACCACCACTCACCGTCAGTTGAGTGCAGATGAACTCAAAGCGGCTGGTGTGAGTGAAGATATGGTGCGTTTATCCATCGGGATTGAACATGCCGATGACTTAATTGCCGATTTAGAGCAAGCTTTAGCAGCCGTATAAAAACTCATCAGTTCAAACTTTGTACTGGCATCCTGCTGATTAATTTCAACAGGATGCTTTTTTATTTTAATTTTTCTTTGTATGTCTTTGCATTAGCTTTATTTCATGGTAAAAATAAAGATATACAGCTCACAAAAATAGAGCAATTACTCTAAATTCATTTTTAAATTCAAACACTTATTCCATAGCTTTTTTTGTGCAATCGGCTATCATAAAGCCAAGTAAAACAGTTCAAATTCAGTCTGAAATTTGAATCGTCAATCTCAATAAAAATGACAACTCAGGAATCTAAATCAGGAATATTAGCGTGAAGCCAAAATTAGAGAAACTTTTTCAACAGCGTGTAAATGGTAAAGTTGCCCTTATTACAGGTGCATCGAGTGGTATTGGTTTAACCGTGGCACATAAGCTAGCCGATGCAGGTGCGCATGTGCTTTTGGTGGCACGTACTCAGGAAACGCTCGAACAAGTCAAAGCTGAAATTGAAGCACGTGGTGGCAAGGCTTCAGTTTTCCCTTGTGATCTAAACGATATGGACTCTATTGATGCTGTATCGCAACAAATTCTTGCCTCTGTCGATCATATTGATATTTTAATTAACAACGCAGGCCGCTCAATCCGTCGTGCAGTACATGAGTCGGTTGATCGTTTCCACGACTTTGAACGTACCATGCAGCTCAACTATTTTGGTGCTGTGCGTTTGGTACTCAATATTTTGCCGCAGATGATGCACCGTAAAGATGGTCACATCATCAACATCAGCTCGATTGGTGTATTAGCCAACGCAACGCGTTTCTCGGCTTATGTGGCATCTAAAGCCGCATTGGATGCGTTTAGTCGCTGTCTATCTGCAGAAGCGCATACACACAAAATTGCGATTACTTCGGTGTATATGCCATTGGTTCGTACCCCAATGATCGCACCAACCAAAATTTATAAGTACGTGCCCACCCTTTCACCTGAGCAAGCGGCAGATTTAATTGCTTATGCGATTGTGAAACGTCCGAAGAAAATTGCGACACATTTGGGTCGTTTGGCTTCAATCACTTATGCGATTGCACCAGACATTAACAACAAACTCATGTCGATTGGTTATAACTTATTCCCAAGCTCTACCGCTTCTGTGGGCGAGCAGCAAAAACTGAACTGGGTACAAAAAGCGTATGCGCGCTTGTTCCCAGGTGAACACTGGTAATTTATACACAATTCAAGTTTTGCTTTAGGCGACCTACGGGTCGCCTATTTGTTTTTACAGCTTAGGTTGAACAGCGCACAACAATACAACATCACTTCAACAATTTTTAAATTGTGCAGCCGCAACTTTTCATGTGATTTTAATATTGGTTTAAGAAATAGCATTCAAAATGACATTACAATAATGAAAGGTACAACACATGAAAACTCTGTATCTGTTTAAGCTATTTTGTTTTTCTGCTGCGGGCTTAAGTTTTTATCACTTATATACTGAGCTTACGCGCAATCATGTAGACACATTTCAAGTGATGACACTGACAGGCCTGGTGGTCTTGTTAGTCGAATTGGGCTATCGCAGCCAACTTGCCGTGTCCATGTCGCATTCATCTGGTGCGATGTCCGAAGTTTCTGCCTCTTCTAATTACAGTTATTTCATGTCTAAATTGGCAGCAGGCAGTATTGCCACAAGTTTTGTTCTGCAAGGCTTAATCCGTTAATTGCTTATTTAAGATCCACAATCTCAACCATAACAAAACATTCAATTGCACCGCATTTTTATGCTATAACACAGCTGTTTTAAGTATTTTGAATGGATTATGCGAGCACTGGCCCTCATTTTACAGTATGGCTGTTTTGCCTTTGCCTTGTTTCTGAGTTATCAGGTTGCAACGGCGCTTTATCAGCAAGAATATGAACTTTTAGAGGTTGTTGCCGATGTCGGCACGATTTTAATTTGTATTGATTTGGGCGTATTTTTATTTAGCAGCAAAGCCTCACAAGGTTTAAATCTTCAGGAATATGCTCGCCAACTTGAAGCACCACCGTCAAAACTAGTCGCAGTGACTCGTAAACTTGGACATTTGGGAATTATGCTGATTTTGGTGAGTTGGATTGTACCGTTGATTTAAAATCCATCAAAAAATCTGTATATAAAAATGTTCCTGCAAAACAAAAAGCTCCCGAATTTCGGGAGCTTTTTGTTAGAGCAATTCAAAATTACTTCGAACCTTTAATCCCTGCTTGTAACAACAATGCACCTAAACCACCAATTTTATTTTCTTGTGGTTTAGCGGCTTGTGGTTTTTTCGCTTGTGGACGCTCAGTCTGAGGACGTGACTGCTGTGGACGTTTCGCTTGTGGCTTACGCTCTGTACGCTGTTCTTGATCACGACGTGGTGCACGCGCTGCTTTTGCAGGTGCAGCCGAACCTTCAGGACGCATCGATAAATTCACACGGTTACGCTCTACATCAACCTGCAACACACGCACTTGAACAATTTGACCTGGTTTCACCACTTTATGCGGATCAGCCACAAATTCATTGGCCAACTCAGAAATATGCACCAAACCATCCTGATGTACGCCCACATCCACGAAAGCACCAAAGTTGGTCACGTTGGTTACAACACCTTCAAGCTGCATGCCTTCAGTCAACTGCGCCACTTCAGTAATATCTTCACGGAATTTAGCCGTACGGAATTCAGGACGTGGGTCACGACCTGGTTTTTCCAATTCAGACAAAACATCCTGAATAGTTGGTAAGCCGACTTGCTCATCCACAAATTCTTCAGCATTCACCGAACGGATAATTTCAGTATTACCAATAATATCTTTAACCGTGGTCGCTTTGGCAGCCACAATTTTTTCTACTAAACCATAAGATTCAGGGTGCACTGCAGAAGCATCCAAAGGCTCAGAACCTGCCTGAATACGTAAGAAACCTGCTGCTTGTTCAAAAGTACGTTCGCCTAAACGCGGTACGTTTTTCAAAGCTTGGCGATTGTCAAAACGGCCATGTTCTTTACGGTATTCAACAATTTGCTGTGCAATGGCTTTATTCAAACCTGCGATATAACCCAAAATTGCTGAAGATGCCGTGTTGACATCGACACCGACCGAGTTCACACAGTCTTCTACCACAGCTTCTAAGGTTTTTGCTAAACCTGCCTGATTCACGTCATGTTGATACTGACCCACACCGATTGATTTTGGATCAATTTTTACCAACTCTGCCAATGGGTCTTGCAAACGACGTGCAATCGACACTGCACCACGAATCGACACATCTAGTTCTGGCAACTCTTGCGATGCCAATTCAGAAGCTGAATACACAGATGCACCCGCTTCAGATACAGACACACGTGTTAATTTCAAGTCACTGTGCGCCGCCATCATTTCTGCCACAACCGCTTCAGTTTCACGGCTTGCAGTCCCGTTACCAATCGCGATTAAATCAACATTGTGCTCACGGCATAAACGTGCAAGTTCTTCAATCGCGCCTGCTTTGTCTTCTTTAGGTGCAAATGGATAAACCGTGCTATGTGCAACCACATCGCCAGATTGGTTCACCACAGCCAGTTTGACACCTGTACGGATGCCAGGGTCTACGCCCAGCGTACAACGCGCACCTGCAGGTGCAGAGAGCAATAAATGACGCAAGTTTTCTGCAAAGACATCCATCGCTTCAGCTTCGGCAGCCAAACGCTTTTCAGTCAATAATGAATGTTCGATTTGTGGACGCACTTTGCCCAACCAGAACAATTTTGCCGTTTGCTTTAAAAAGTCCTGACGTGCTTGCGGCTGAATTTGATCTAAATTGTATTCAGTTTCAATACGTGCCAAAGGTGCACTGTCTTCACCATCAACTTTTAAACCCAAGACGTTTTCTTGGCGACCACGCAACATCGCCAATAGGCGATGTGAAGGCACTTTGTTGATGTTTTCTGAAAAATCGAAGTAATCACGGAATTTTTTGCCCACTTCTTTTTTCTCTTCAGAAGCAACCAAGCTTTTTAATACCGCTGTTTTGGCAAAAATTTCTTTTAATTCTGTGGTTAAGGCAATATTTTGTGCCCATTCATCAATCAGAATGTGTTGTACCGCATCTAGCTGACTGTCTGCATCAGGATAGTCTGCATGACTAAAGCCTGCTAAAGCTTCGCTTGGCTCAACCTGTTCTGCAAAAATTTGCGCTGCAATTGGGCCTAAACCTGCTTCTTTAGCTTTAAACGATTTACTGGTGCGTTTTGGACGGTAAGGCGCGTAAATTTCTTCTAAAGCATTTTTGGTTTCAGCAGCGTTAACCCGTGCCAATAAATCATCAGATAATTTATCTTGTTCTTTGAGTGATTCTATTACTTTTTCGCGACGCTCATATAAATCACGTAAATACGATAAACGTGTATCGAGCTGACGTAGCTGCGTGTCATCTAAACCTTGCGTCACTTCTTTACGGTAACGTGCAATAAATGGAACGCTAGCACCTTCATCAATAAGTTTGATGGCAGCTTCTACTTGATTTGGTCGTACGGCAAGTTCTTTTGCTAACTGCTGAACTAAGTCAGTCATCGTGTGTGATCCTACAAGGATAAGTACTAAAAGCCATGATTATAAAGACCAAGACTATAAAATCCACAATTGTTTTATGAATTTTATAAATGGTGGTTTTTTGGCGATTTTTGCCAATTCGGCTAAATTTTATAAATCTAAATAAAATTCAGGCTTATGTTAGACTCAAACGGACAAATATGTCAGTTTTTCGCATGGAAATGCTGTATATATTTGGTATCTATGTCTTGATTTTATCTGCAATATTTGTTGCTTTAGAGCATAGGCAATAGATACCAATGAATCGTATACTCAAAGCCAACTCAACTTTTTGTTTACGATGACAATAAAGAATAAAGGAGCACATCATGAGTTTAGTTGTACCTGCTGAAAAAACAGATGCCGTACACAGCGAAACTGACCGCGTTGAACGCATTCTCGTTGTCGATGATGATGTGCGTTTACGTACCCTGTTACAGCGTTTCTTGGAAGATAAGGGCTTTGTGGTCAAAACTGCCCACGATGCGACACAAATGGATCGTTTGTTACAGCGTGAACTGTTCTCTTTAATCGTGCTTGATTTTATGCTGCCTGTTGAAGATGGTTTAAGTATTTGCCGTCGTTTACGTCAATCTAACATCGACACGCCAATTATTATGCTGACGGCTCGCGGCAGTGACTCTGACCGTATTGCAGGACTTGAAGCAGGTGCAGATGATTATTTACCAAAACCGTTTAATCCAAATGAGCTGTTAGCGCGTATTCGTGCTGTATTGCGTCGTCAAGTGCGCGAGGTACCAGGTGCACCAAGTCAGCAAATGGAAGTGGTTGGTTTTGGCCCATGGTCACTAGATTTATCGACCCGTACTTTGACACGTGAAGGTCAGGTCGTGACCCTAACTACAGGTGAATTTGCAGTACTCAAAGCGTTGGTACAACATCCTCGTGAGCCTTTAACCCGTGACAAGTTAATGAATTTGGCGCGTGGTCGTGAATGGGGTGCGATGGAGCGTTCGATTGATGTTCAGGTTTCACGTTTACGTCGTTTAATTGAAGAAAACCCTGCCCGTGCACGTTATATTCAAACGGTTTGGGGTGTCGGTTATGTATTTGTTCCAGATGGTGCGGAATAAGTTGAAAATGATGTGAGGCTTCAGCCTCACATCTTCATGCAATGATCAACATTTATGCACACCGATCATTGTGCTAGATTTAAAGAACAGACATTCCAATAACAAGTATATTCATCATAAAATTTCACTCACTAAATTCGCTTTACAACCTCTGCCACAGGACAAGATGTGAAACTCGAACCCATCGACCCACAAGAATTTACCGACTATGTGGCGTATTCTGAAAAGAAACGTACCCGCTGGGAGCGTTTTCTGGACAAAATCAAACCACGCTCTGCAGCCATGCGCACCACGGTACTGGTGGTTTTTGTGGTGTTGTTTAGCCTGTTTATGTCGTTGTGGTTCTTTTGGCGCACCTTGTATTTACCTGAAATTCAACAACACGCCCGCTATTTAGCGGTTGAACTGGAAATTTTAAACAATCCAGATTTGCGCATTTTTCACAATGAAGCCGAAGTCGATGTCGATGCGTGGCTTAAAAATCGGGTCGGCATTGAATATGTAACCGATCCACGTGAGTTTCCTAATGTAAGGGAAAAAGTCATTGCAGAGTTTTTTACCCAACAAATAGAAAAGAAACTGGCAACTGAATTAAAAATGCAGGATGTCACGGTCTATTTCCAGTTCAAACCAAGCCCGCGTATTTGGATTCAAACCCCAGAAATGAATGGCAACTGGGTACGTGAACCCCTTAAAACCTATGCCAACTACAGCCCTGAACTGGTCTTTGGCTGGCTTTTGGGTATTCCGCTTTTTGCTGCAGCGATTATTTTAACTCTAGTACGTCAGCTGAATCGTCCTTTGCGTCGTCTGCAAAATGCCGCCAATAGCTACAGTAAAACAGGCAAAGCACCTTATTTGGAAACCAATCACGGTCCGCAGGAAATTCGTGAGGTCAACCAAGCCTTTAATCACATGATTTATACCTTGGAACAGACTGAACGTGACCGTCGTATCATGTTGGCAGGTATTTCACACGACCTGCGCACGCCACTGACACGGATTCGTTTAAGTGCCGAAATGATGCCCGATGATGATTTTTTAAAAGAAGGCTTAATTTACGATGTAGAAGATATGGATGCGATTTTAAATCAATTCATTTCTTATATGCGTGATGGTTCCGATGAAGAATTACAAGAAACCGATTTAAATGTTTTGCTGCAGGAATTGATTATTCAATTTAAACCGTTGGATATTCGCTTTAACGCACAAGAATTACCTTTAATTCAGGCGCGCAGTTTGTCGCTGAAACGTCTGATTGGCAACCTGATTAATAACTCGAAACGCTATGGTGCAGAGCCAATTGAGTTGTCTGCAAAAGTGCTGGATGAACACATTCGGATTAGCGTGGCAGACAACGGTACAGGCATTCCAGAAGACCAAATTGCCGATTTAATGCAGCCTTTTGTACGCGGCAATGAAGCACGTACTGTACAAGGCAGTGGCTTAGGTTTGGCAATTGTAAAACGTATTGTCGATATTCATCAGGGCGAGCTCACCATTCAAAACCGTGAACACGGTGGTCTTGAAGCCATCATTACCCTGCCGTTACAACCTGAAATCGTTGAAGAAAAAAATAATGTTGGCACGCTGGAAAAAATCAAACAAAGTTTGAGTGAACACTTCTAAACGGCTGACGCTTTTGATCTCTATCTGGCTTGCTATATACCAATTTCAGACCAACAGCAAATCGGATGGACGATCAAAGTAAAAAATTCAGATGGTGCATATCAAAATTGTATAAAAATATATCAAACAAATTGTAATATTTACCTTTTGATATATAAATAAACGATTAAATTCAATTATTTATGTATTATTTTATATTTTTATACCACCATTTAGGCAAAAAATTAGACCTTAGCCTAACACCTATGCAAAATACCTTTTTTGATCGGTACAATCGGTATCAGTCTAGTATTTTACGAGAGTTCGCCATGTCTTTAGATCGCATCCGTTTAGCCTCCCTCCACGACAAAGTAATCAGCGCAGAACAAGCTGCTGAATTCGTTCAAGATGGTATGACCGTAGGTATGAGTGGCTTTACTCGTGCGGGTGAAGCAAAAGCTGTTCCACTTGCATTGGTGGCACGCGCTAAAACCAACCCTTTAAAAATTGACTTAATTACTGGCGCAAGTCTTGGTAATGATTTAGACAAGCAATTGACTGAAGCAGGTGTTTTGGCTCGTCGTATGCCGTTCCAAGTAGACAACACCTTGCGTAAAGCAATTAACCAAGGTCAAGTCATGTTCATTGACCAACACTTGTCTGAAACTGTTGAGCAAATGCGTAACAACACGCTAAAACGCCCAGACATCGCGATTGTTGAAGCAGTTGCAATTACTGAAGACAGCTTAATTATTCCAACAACTTCTGTAGGTAACTCTGCAAGCTTTGTTGAATATGCAGATAAAGTCATTATCGAAATCAACACCACTGTAAGCACAGAATTTGAAGGCCTACACGACATTTATATTCCTGAAGCACGTCCAACACGTGGTCCAGTGCCATTAACTCACGTTGAACAACGTATTGGAACCAAAGGTATTCAGTTAGACCCTGCAAAAGTTGTGGGTATTGTATTTAACGATACCTTGCTTGACTCTCCATCTAACGTGACCGATCCAGATGACGAAACTCAAGCAATTGCAGATCACTTGATCGCATTCTTTGAAAACGAAGTAGCACAAGGTCGTTTACCGAAAAACTTGGCACCTTTACAAGCAGGTATCGGTTCAATTGCAAATGCAGTATTAACAGGCTTCAAACACTCTAACTTTGAAGACTTGGTGATGTACTCAGAAGTACTCCAAGACTGTACGTTTGAATTGATTGATGCAGGCAAAATGAAGTTCGCTTCTGGCTGTTCAATGACTTTGTCTGAAAAATGTGGCGATCGCGTATTTGGTAATCTTGCACACTACAAAGACAAATTCATTTTACGTCCACAAGAAATCTCTAACTTCCCTGAGTTAGTACGTCGTTTAGGCATCATTGGCATTAACACTGCACTTGAGTTTGATATTTACGGTAACGTGAACTCAACCCACGTATGCGGTACCAAAATGATGAACGGTATTGGTGGTTCAGGTGACTTCGCGCGTAACGCACACTTGGCGATTTTCGTGACTAAATCAATTGCGAAAGGCGGTGACATTTCATCTATCGTTCCAATGGCTGCGCACGTAGACCACAACGAACACGACGTTGACATTTTGGTTACTGAGCAAGGTTTAGCAGATTTACGCGGTCTTGCACCACGTGAACGCGCTCGTGCGATTATCGACAACTGTGTACACCCAATGTACCGCAATGCATTGAATGATTACTTTGAGCGTGCATGTGCAAAAGGTGGTCACACTCCTCACCTACTTCGTGAAGCATTATCTTGGCATGCAAACTTCGAAGAACACGGTCAGATGTTGACTCCTGCACAACAAGAATCTGCACAACCAGCATAATTCGCGTGCAATAAAAAACGCCCTGATTTTTCAGGGCGTTTTTTATGTCTTAAGTTTTTATGTCTTAGATTGTCACAAGGTCATTTGCGACAACGCACTCCATTTTACTCAAATGCCAAAGCTTTAAATTCATCTATAAAATGCTGCCCTAACTGGCGTAAACCATCCACACTGAGTGTGGTTTCAATCACACCCAAAGACACCACATCACGTTGAATTTGCAGCACAGTTTGACCTTGCGGGTTGATATAAAAACGAGAACCCAAAGTTGCAAATTTGCTTGCTAAGTCTAGGTTTTGTTCAGCTCGAACTTGATTCACCACATCTTGCGCGGTAAAACGGTATTGATCATGCAGCAAATTTAAGCTGTTGGATTGCCCATATTCTGCACTTAATGCACAATCATCCAAGACCTGTAAAGGCTGATCAAGATTGGCAAAAGCAGTCGCAGGGAGACTCAGCGCAAGACTGAATAAAATAGGGAGAGAAAATTTTAACATTGGACACCTCGCACATAGGTAAATTACACCTGTGGAGAAACATCCTTTTTTCACCAACTTATATTTTAAGTTCAAAAATCACTCAATACATTGACTTTTTATACCAAGCGACCTAAACGCAGCAAAACTGGAAACTGAATTTCCAAGCCCTGAGCAGGTTGCTGCTGCAACAATTGCTGTAATTCAAGCAAGGGCGTATCAGTATGTTGCTTTAAATAATGCTGCAGTCCCGACCAAGTGTTTAAATAATTCAGCAATTGTGCTGCCGACCAACGATATTTCAGGCAAAGTTCGGGTGTCACGATTTCTTGAAATGGGAAAGGAATCGTGCGATATAAGTCATCAATATAACGACGTTCAGCATCCCAACAACCTTTTAAGGTCTGAAAATACAAGCGTTGAATTGCGGTATTCACCTCAGGATCTACAGCTTGAATCAGACCGTAGCCCACCGCAGCAAATATTCCACTCGGTTTTAGCACCCGATGCACTTCGGCATAAAAGGCATCAAACTTGAACCAGTGAATCGCTTGTGCAACGGTAATTAAATCCACACTCGCATCTGCCAATCCGCTGTCTTGCGCCAAACAAGCGCGATAACGCACATTTTCCCACTGTGGTGCTTGATCCAGCTGTGCCTGACTTAAATCCGTGGCTAAAATCTGCTGAAAATGTGGCGTTAATAACTGAGTAAACTGCCCTGAACCTGCACCGCAGTCCCATGTCAAACCGCGCTCTGGCACATGTTGTAAAATCGTATCGACAATCGCGGTTGAATACTGCGGACGTGCCTGACGATATAAATCGCTGCCCTGCGAAAACAAATCTTTCATGCTGCATTCCCTGACCATGATCGCTTGATTTTAATTCAGCTTGTTTAATACGTATTGTGGACTTTAGATGAAGATGCAAAGCGGGTTTGAATACAAGATTTTATTTTAGACATAAAAAATTTTGCGCATAAAAAAGCCCCAAACATTGTTTGAGGCTTTTTGAATATGGTGGCGAGACCCAGGATCGAACTGGGGACACACGGATTTTCAATCCGTTGCTCTACCGACTGAGCTATCACGCCAATGCCGTGTATTAAGCCGTATCTCGGCTGAATAGTCAATAAAAATCATCACTTTTTTATTTGATCGCATAAATTTTATGCAAAAAAAATCCCTGATGGGATCAGGGATTGAAAACGTTTAACCGTTTTGAATATGGTGGCGAGACCCAGGATCGAACTGGGGACACACGGATTTTCAATCCGTTGCTCTACCGACTGAGCTATCACGCCAATGACGCGTATTAAACAGTTTCAGCTGTAAATCGTCAATAGTCTTTTTCGCTTTTCAGTGCAAATGTTTACTTTTACAGCAACCTCATTCTATTTCTGCTGAAATATCACCCAAAAATTTAAAAATGAGTTCTTTTCCAATTAAATTTTGACAAACTTCCGATACGCGAATGTGGGGCACGGATGCCCCACGTTACCCATCACGACAAGGATGTCGTGTATGGGTAACAAAAGACTTTTGCCTACTTTGGGTCTTGCCAAAGTAGGAAGATGCCTACGCAAAGCTATTTAAACCTTAGCTAAAAATTGTGGCTGTGCAAGCACAAAAAACAATATAGGATTTAGATAAACTTCTTTCACAAATCCGATTAAAACCATACTTCAATCCCCCATCATCCTCTTACGGAAGATATTCCTCATCCCTGAGCCATATATGGCGCAAGAGAAGGGATTTTCGATACTAATTTAATTTTGACCTATACGGATAAACTGAAAAGACAGACACAACGTCAGCTTTTTAAAAACTCACAACTTACCCAAATGCGCCAAACAACGATGAATCGCACCACAACCCGGCTGAAAGTGCTGCACACCTTTGGCTTCTTCCATACGGCACACCTCACTCACCAAACGATCTGCCACACCTCGACCACGGTTTGCAGGATGCACCACAATATATTCAAGCGTACGATGATCATCTTGCCCTGTGCACCAAATCGCACCAATCACTTTAGTATTAAATTCTGCCGTGTAAAGTAGGGTATACTGAGCCAAGTTCTGCTCAAGTTGGCTTACCGCATCTTGCCCATCGCCAAATTCAGGGCTGGTATCATACAGTCGCTCAAGCTGGCTGCGCACTTCGGTATTTTCCAGTGAAGTATAGGCATGTACGGTAATAGGCATTGATTAACCCTCCTGAGCAATCTAATATGCTGAGACTTCGTCACAGCGAAAACATTTTACATCAATCATTTTTGACGTTTTTTGAGGAACGTGTCTATGACCCAACGTATCAGTGAAGTGGTGAGAAATACCAACGAAACTAAAATTCGAGTTCGTGTGAATCTGGACGGTACGGGTCAAGGCACACTCAACACTGGAGTTCCATTTTTAGACCATATGATTGATCAAATCAAGCGACACGGTTTGTTTGATATTGATATTCATTGTGATGGCGACTTGGAAATTGATGATCACCACACTGTAGAAGACTGTGGTATCACGCTTGGACAAGCTTTTGCTCAAGCTTTGGGCGATAAAAAAGGTTTACGACGCTACGGTCACTTTTACGCACCACTTGATGAATCTTTAAGCCGTGTGATTGTCGATTTATCGGGTCGTCCGGGTTTATTTATGGATATTCCATTTACCCGCGCACGTATTGGTACTTTTGATGTGGATTTATTCTCAGAATTCTTCCAAGGCTTTGTCAACCATGCATTAATGACACTGCACATCGACAACCTCAAAGGTAAAAACAGCCACCACCAAATTGAAAGCGTATTTAAAGCATTTGCACGTGCTTTACGCATGGCATGTGAAGTCGATCCGCGTGCTGAAAATACAGTGGCATCAACCAAAGGAACACTCTAATGACCCGAATTGCCCTTCTTGACTATGGCATGGGAAATTTACACTCTGCAGCGAAAGCTTTAGAGCATGTGGGTGCAACGGTAGATGTGACCAATGACCCAAAACTGATTGCACAAGCCGATAAAATTGTGTTTCCAGGTGTGGGTGCTATGCGTGATTGTATGCAAGGCATGCATGAAGCTGGCATTGATGACGTGGTACGCAACGCGGTCTTTAATAAACCTGTACTTGCAATTTGTGTAGGCATGCAGGCGCTGATGCAACATTCCGAAGAAAATGGCGGAGCAGATGCACTGGGCATTTTTGCAGGTACAGTCAAACGCTTTCCTGAAGTAGCAGGTTTAAAAGTGCCACACATGGGTTGGAATCAGGTACATCAACGTGACCCGAGCCACCCTATGTGGAACAACATTGAACAAGATGCGCGTTTTTACTTCGTGCATAGTTTTTATGTTGAACCGCAAGATGAAAAAATCGTGGCCGCGACCTGTGATTATGGTTTAACTTTCTGTACAGCCCTGCATCAAGACAACTTGTTTGCAACGCAGTTCCACCCAGAAAAAAGTCACACTGTTGGTTTGCAGTTACTAAAAAACTTTGTGGAATGGAATATCTAATATTCAGGATGCTTCAATCAATAAAGCCGAGTTAATCTCGGCTTTATTTTTGCGTGAATGTTTTTCACTTTTATTGCACATTGATTTGTGTTTAAAATTAAAGCGTTTTTTATACCTTTTATTCAAAATAAACTGAGGGTCTGTCGATAATTGGTCTATGTTTGCGATGTGAGAGAGATATCTCACAAGATTTTTGAGCAAATATACGGTATGCGACAGAAAATTCAAAAAATCTAGGAATTACAACAATGAGTCAATATGTAGAAGATTCTGCACTCAGTGCAGCGGGGCGTTTTGGTCGATTATCATTTTTAGCGTGGAACTGTTTGCTCAGCTTGGGGCTTGCAGTACTGATTGCAATTATTGCCGTTGTTGCACCCAATTTATTGCTAGAGCTCGGCTCTGGCTCTATGGGCATCGGCATGATCTTGCTCGTGATCATTTATATCGTGGCGTTCTATTTTAGCTTTATTTTCACCATCCGCCGCTTGCATGACCGCAATCATACTGGCTGGTTATCTTTGCTGATTTTGGTGCCTTTGGTGAATATTATTATGGGTTTATATTTGGTATTTGCACCTGGCGATGATCGTCAAAATAGCTATGGTGCGGTACGTGAAACTGCAGGTTGGGAAAAAGTACTGGCTTGGATTTTTATTGTGCTGATGATTTTGGCGATTATTGGCAGCTTCTTGTCAGGTATATTCAGCAACGTCTAAGCAAAAATATTCCACTTGGTTGATATTTCGAAATAGCCCATCTATTGGGCTATTTTTTCAGGATATTCGCTGCAATCTTTGTCCTGCACAGCATTTTCAATCTTTTAAACTTTGCCAAATTCCGCAAAACGCTTTAGGCTAAAACCGCTTCTTTACCGCTTTGAATGTTATGGATCTCACTCGTCTGCGTACCCTGCCTAGCCCTGATGAAATACGGCAATTGCCACTGTTTGAAAATATTGCGCGTCAAAATATTGTACTGATTCAAAATCTAGAGCAATGTCTAGCAATTGAAGCTGAACTGAAAACCGCAGCTGTCTTGGGTTTCGATTCTGAATCTAAACCCACGTTTAATGTAGGCGAAGTTTCTACAGGCCCGCATTTAATTCAGCTCGCAACCTTAGAAAAAGCCTATCTATTTCAGCTCAATGATGACATTTGGCAATTTTTGCAGCCAGTTTTTGCCAATCGCGATCAAATTAAAGTAGGTTTTGGGCTGAAAAATGATGCCCATTTATTTCGTAAAAAAGGTATACAACTGAATAGCGTGATTGAACTATCCAAATGTTTTGGCAGTTTTGGTTTTAAAAGTCCGCTTGGGCTTAAAAATGCCATGGCATTATTATTTCACGTTCATTTCCCTAAAAGCCGAAGTATCAGCACCTCAAACTGGGCATGCAAACAGCTCAGTGAAGCACAAATTGCCTATGCTGCCGCCGATGCCTACGCACCTGTGTTGATATTTGAAGAATTGGGGCGTTTGGGTCTATTGCCCGAGCATATCCCAAACAGTTCACTCAAATTGCGGATTCGTCCCTCTAAAACAAAACCTACAACAGATGCTTAGATATTTAACAATACTTTGTTAAGATGCACAGATTGAATTCAATAAGTTTTTGGCAAGGAGCGAAAGCATGCTGATCATCCCTGCAATTGACCTGAAAGATGGCAAGTGTGTTCGTTTAAAACAAGGTCGTATGGAAGATGATACTGTATTTTCTGACGATCCAGTGGCAACAGCACAACACTGGGTAAATGAAGGCGCGCGTCGCTTGCATTTAGTCGATTTAAACGGCGCTTTCGCAGGTACGCCAATTCATAAACCTGTGGTTGAAGCGATTGCAAAATCACAACCGGATCTTCCAATTCAAATTGGTGGCGGTATTCGTTCACTCGAAACCATCGAACACTATTTGGATGCAGGCGTATCGTTCGTGATTATTGGTACCAAAGCCGTACAAGAGCCTACTTTTGTAGAAGAAGCCTGCAAGAAATTTGCAGGACACATCATTGTCGGCATTGACGCCATGAATGGCATGGTGGCTACTGATGGTTGGGCCAACGTCACAGACGTGAAGGCAACAGATTTAGCTAAGCGTTTTGCCGATGCAGGTGTATCTAGCATTGTTTATACCGATATTGCCCGTGATGGCATGATGCAAGGTGTGAACGTAGAACAAACCGTAAACTTGGCGCAATATTCAGGCTTACCCGTGATTGCTTCTGGCGGTGTGACCAATTTAGATGACGTACGCAACCTAAAAGGTCAGCCTGGCATTTTAGGTGCGATTACAGGTCGTGCAATTTACGAAGGCACGTTAAGCCTGCGTGAGGCACAGTTGCTTTTAGATGAGCAATCTTTGTAATTCTGCCGCGTATTTTTAAAGAGGTCTGCGGACCTCTTTTTTATTTTGATTTTATTTTGCTCATCTTAAGTTTTTCATCTCCTACAAATTATATGTCTCAGCTTTCACCAATGCTTCGCAGTAAAGCCCCGCAACTGGCGCTCATTTTGATTACCTTAATTTGGGGGGCAACCTTCATTACCGTGCAATACGGTTTGAATTTCAGCAGTCCAGTACTGTTTGTAGGCTTACGTTTTGCCGCAGCCACTTTGGCTGTGGGATTAATTTCATGGCGAAGCCTACGTGGTTTTAGCCTCGATGAACTTTATGCAGGTTTTGCTATAGGCGCAGTCATTGCGCTAGGTTATGCCACTCAAACCATTGGTCTACAAAGTATCAGCAGTAGCGAATCCGCCTTTTTAACGGCACTGTATGTTCCGCTTGTACCGCTGTTACTGTGGTTATGTTTTGGTCAACGTCCGCATGTCATGACATGGTTGGGTGCTATTTTGGCATTTGTCGGCTTGGTCTTTTTAACAGGCAATGGCTTAGGCGCAATTCAATTAAATTTTGGACAAGCCATTACTTTAATCGGTTCAATTGCGATTGCCTTTGAAATTATTTTAATTGGCTACTTTGCCAATCGGGTCAATTTAAAGCGCATTACTCTCATTCAACTGGGCTGTGCATCGTTGTTGTGTTTTACAATTGCGCCACTGGTCGGAGAAACCCAATTACCCGAATTTCAGTGGTCACTCCTTGCTGTTTTGCTTGGCTTAGGCATTGCCAGTGCCGTAATTCAATTGGTGATGAACTGGGCACAACGACAAGTTGACCCTGCGCAAGCGGCTATTATTTATGCAGGTGAACCTGTTTGGGCAGCATTGATTGGACGTTTGGCAGGCGAGCGCTTAGCCGTTTTGGCGTTGTTCGGGGGACTACTGGTGGTTTTAGGGGTGCTGGTCAGCGAATGGCGACCAAAATTTTTTAAACGTAACTCATGCTCCCAAAAAGCTGAATAAACAGCATCTCGGCGAGATCGCTCAAAAAATTTTAAAAAGACCAATGAACGTGGATTTAATGATACATCGGTAAATTGTCATTCACACGAATTAAACCGCGTATGGCACGGTAAACCATCCATAACCATGAAATAGCAACTACTGCGATACAGAAAAGTGTCGCAGCCAAAGTCATACTGGCAAAGCTTTGCGCATCTGGACTAAAGAACAGCAAAAAGAAAGGCACAAATGCCACAATATTCCAAAATAGATACCACCAGAAGCTGCGAATTTGCCAAGTAAAATGACTGGCAAAAATTGAACCTTGTACATCACTACGTTTTAAATAGTTGATGATCAAGGCAATAATGGCCAATATCCCCGCAGAAAAAATCGCTACGATATACAGCACATATAAAATCATGGTCAATAAGCGATGTGGGTCTTGATCTACTGAATATGAATGTTCTGCGTCTGACATAATGCACCTGATAAGCCTGTTACTGGAACAATATTCCCAATTAGATATTAAGCTGATTCAGCGGAGAAATTAACCATAAAATCAGCAAGATATTTAAGCCTATCGTACAAAAATAAATCTTACCAAAGGGTTGTTTTTGTGTTTTATGGCGTAATTTTTGTTGTGCTAACCATGCAGCAGGCCAACCCCCTAAAAAAGCCACGATATGCAAGTTATTTTCAGGAATACGACGCCCGCCCTGCTGTGCAGCTTCTTTATCTTGTGCATACAGCCAATAACTCAGCGCATTCATCAAACTGATGAATAATAACAACATACCACTGAGCAATCCCAACAGCATCAGCAAAGCCAAAGCAACAATATAAGCCACACACAATATTTGCATCGGCTGCATTTTTTGCGTGCTGTTGGATATTTTCGTACTCACAGCAGATGCCTTTGCTGCTTTGGTCTGCGAAGCTTTTAAATACACCGCTTGCTGTGCTCGGTAACGTCCACGCTCATCCACAGTCACTGTGTATTCTAAGGCACAGCCCACAATTGGACGTGGACCTTGTCGGGCGAAGTCCTTAATGTGTAAAAACACGCGATCTTTTTGGTGGTCATTCGGCTGAATAAACCCATAACCCTGCTCATCAAACCATTCGACTAAACGCCCTTGATCACGCATGTTCTATATCCCTCAAGCTGTCACAAACTTTAAGCGTTCAATCAGCATATTCCGCATTTCATCTGGATTTTTCTGCAGAATATCTGCGCCTGTCCGCCCTTCTGCCGCATTTTTAGCAGCCACCTGCAAACGCATTAACCAAAAACGTCCTGCCGCCATTGCCAAATACAGTTCTAAACAAGCCTTTTCGTCTTGGGTTAAAGGACGCACCGTTTCGTAGGCATTTAAAAATGCAATCGCCTTGCTTTCATTTAAGCTCAGCTCAGGAAAATCGGTACAAAAATCATTCAGCGTAATCGCAATATCAAACAGCAATTCATCTTGATTTAATTCATAAAAATCTAAAATGCCTTGCAACTGATCATCTGCAAACAAGGTATTGTCACGGAATAAATCCGAGTGAATAAAACCTTTGGGACGCTGCGGATAGACTGCGGTTAAAGCTTCATACAAGCCCAAAAGTTTGGACAGTAAGGCTTGATCGGCCACATGCATGCTTGGTTTTAATTGGCGTGCGACCCCTGCCCAATAAGCATGATCACGTACATGATCGCGCTGCAAAGGAAAATTTTGTAAGGCCACATGCATTTTGGCTTGTGCAATCGCAATCGCTTCCACTTGCGCCACTGTTGCCAGTGTCGGATGCTGCCCAATTAAACGCGGTGCAATTTGTGCAGGTTTTTCTTTTAATTGGTGAATGGCTTGTCCCGAATAGGATAAAGGCACTGCCACAGGCAAACCCGCTTGCCCCAAATGCTGCAATACAGGAATTAATTCACCTGCCGCTTGCTGATCTAATTCTTCAAAAATGGTCAGCACGTACTCGTTTTGATTGTCGCAGCGCAAAAAATAATTGGTATTTTGAATCCCCCCTTGAATGGGAATCAGCTCGACCACCTCCAATCCATAAGGCGCTGCAAAGACCTGAACTTCCTTTAAAGTCAAAGGAGTATAAACCGACATAGAAAACCTGCGAAAAACCTGAGCTAAGTTTGATAGAATACCCGCTCCATCTGCCAAGGTGTAGCGCTTGTGTGGGTGAGTTTCATAATCGGCTGTAATAATTGGAAAAATTTATGCTAGCGAAACGTATTATTCCTTGCCTAGACGTAGATAATGGTCGCGTGGTTAAGGGCGTGCAATTCCTTGATATTCGTGATGCGGGCGACCCTGTCGAAGTGGCGCGTCGTTATAATGAACAAGGTGCCGATGAAATCACCTTTTTAGACATTACCGCTACCCATCATGGTCGTGATACGACTTATCGTACCGTAGAACGTATGGCAGAAACCGTGTTCGTGCCCCTCACCGTTGGTGGTGGCGTGCGCAAGGTTGAAGACATTCGCCTATTATTGAACGCAGGTGCAGATAAAGTCAGCATTAACTCTGCAGCCGTCTTTAACCCTGAATTTGTGCAAGAAGCCTCACAGCGTTTTGGCGCGCAATGTATTGTAGTTGCCATTGATGCGAAAAAAACGGGTGATAACAAATGGGAAATTTTCACCCACGGTGGTCGTAAACCAACAGGTATTGATGCCATTGAATGGGCAGTGAAAATGGCAGACTACGGCGCAGGTGAGCTATTGGTCACTTCAATGGATGCCGATGGTACCAAGGCAGGCTATGACTTGGCGCTCATGCGTGCCATCAATGACCGTGTAACTGTACCCACCATTGCGTCTGGCGGTGTAGGTAATTTACAGCACTTGGCAGATGGTATTTTAAAAGGCGGTGCAGATGCGGTACTAGCTGCCTCAATTTTCCACTTTGGTCAGCACACTATTCCAGAAGCCAAACAATATTTGGCAGCGCAAGGCATTGAAATGCGTTTGTAATTTCTAAAACAAAACTGTTTTAGACTTTAGTTTTTGAGCTTTAAAAGTGTAATCTTCGGGTTACACTTTTTTATTTAGCCCAAAATACAGGCAGAAAAAAAGGAGTCCGAAGACTCCTATTAACTCAAAAAACCACAGCGATGAAGTTTTTATATCTTTTAAATTTAAAAAAAATAAATAAAACAAAGCAATAAACAATTAAATTCGCTCAAAATACCCTTAGGTATTTCACTGCACATAATATATTCAGCATTTCAGCAGAAATATTGACCAAAAACACCAAAAATATTGACCATTTGCGACAAGCCTTGCCAAATCAGTCAGTTTAAAGCGTCATGAGCACCTATACCGTTTAGGCGACTCGTTCTGCCACCGTCACTTTTTTCTCGACCCACTTGGCAGGAAAATACGCAGCCGACAAATGGTTTAAACCTTGTGCCATCACCCGAGGTAAGGCAATGCCTAACGGATTTTGCTCCTGTAAGGCAGGTGCTGAAATGACTCGCGTTCCTAAAATATAATCAAACCACGGTTTGGTCACGCACCAGTTCGCATCCTGATTGCTGTTCATGTGATGGTCATAATGCCACGGAATTTTCTTAACTGCCCACTCTGGCTCTAAATGCGCACGACGGTGAATATAATAATAATTCGCAGCACTATATAGCGCAGCCAAACTCATACCCTTAGAAATTGGATAGAACACGCCACTGGCCACCGTTGCCACCACAGCCAAAGACACAATTTCATTTTTGGTACGCCAGTTGCGAATCCCTTCGACATAGCCATGATCGTGAAAACTGGTTTTACGCACTTCACGATGATGTTCCCAATGTGATTTCATACTTTCAGGCACAGGACTATAACGGCGCTGCCCTGCTCGATGCATTCCGTGCAAAATATATTTATGTGCCACCCATTCAAAACCATTGGCAACCACCAAACCTGCTAGAAATCCTTTCCACATCGCTATTTCTCCTTAAACACAGGACATCTTGACTCTGATGTTCACTATAGGCATGTGAGATTGACTAGATCTTGACCAAAAAAATCAATATCATTGACAAATGACGACAAAAATAAACCGATAACACATGCAACAATTCAAAGAATATACGGGCTCGGTCTATGGTGGCTTAGGGCATTTATTGATGTGCTATTACCAAGCAAAAAAGCTGCCCATTCCAGAAAAATTACATCAGATTCAAAATCTGGAACGTTTTGATTATGCCCTCTGGCGTGACTTGCTCAGCACTTTGGAGCAACAATTACCACAACCTGCTTTGGGTTTGGAAATTGCCAAATACGTGCAGCCCAAACATTTAGGCATCATTGCGTATTTAGCCTTGTCCTGTGATCATCTGGGTGAAGCATTACAGCGTTACCACGATTTTCATCGCTTGATTTACGATGGTGGCCCGTTGCAAGTCGAAGCACAAAACGATTATTTATCCATTCGTTGGTCAGAATTGCCCGTGCATATGACCACACAATTAACCGATGAAATTGCCATTGCTTTAATGATGGAATTTTTGAAGCACTTTATGCAGTTTGAAGATATTTGCCTGCACGAAGTACATTTTCATCATCCTGCGCCTAAAAATATTGCACTGTATGAGCAGTATTTTCATTGCAAAGTGCGTTTTTCTCAGCCAATTACCCAAGTGTTGCTGCCTGTTTCCGAACTGGCAAAACCCTTTCATCAGGGCGATCAGACCTTACAGCATTTATTGTTGCAACAGGCACAAGCCTTATTGGAAAAGCTACCGAATAGCACCCGAACCGATCAGCGTTTACAGCAAGCCATTTTGACGGGGCTGCAAAAAAATATGTATCAAATTGAACATATTGCTCAGCAATTACATATTTCTGTACGTCAGTTGCAACGTCATTTGCAACAGCAAGGCACGACCTACCAAAAACGCATGCAGGAAGTACGCTGTTTATTGGCAGAACAATATTTACAAGACCCACATTTAAGTCTGCAAGAAATTGCGCTATTGCTGGGTTATTCAGAACAAAGTGCCTTTCAGCGTGCGTTTAAACAATGGACGCAGCACACACCACAACAATGGCGGATGCAACGTGCTTCATGATTGCTTCTTTTTACTTTAATTTATATTAAATTCATCACAATATCGATCTAAAATGCGATAAATTTAATTGAAGTTTGATTAATTAACTCAAAAAATAAGCACTGGAGAATCAAATTGAATAAGTATTTCGCAGAACTGGCTGGCACATTCTAGCTGGTATTTGGTGGTTGTGGTAGTGCGGTATTGGCTGCAGCTTTTCCTGAATTGGGCATTGGTTTTGTGGGGGTATCCCTCGCGTTCGGTCTGACCGTATTAACCGCGGCCTATGCACTTGGGCACATTTCAGGTGGTCAATTTAACCCTGCAGTCAGTATTGGTTTGTGGGCAGGTGGACGTTTTGAAGCCAAAGAACTCGCACCGTATATTATTTCACAAATTATTGGTGCGACTCTGGCCGCACTGGTGTTGTATCTGATTGTACAGGGTCAGGCAGGTTTTGCAGGCACAGGCGGTTTCGCGACCAACGGTTATGGTGATTTATCTCCAGGAAAATATGCCCTCAGTTCAGTATTATTGATTGAAGTGGTACTCACTGCTGGCTTTTTGATGGTGATTATGGGTGCAACCGCCAAACGTGCACCTGCAGGTTTTGCTCCAATTGCAATTGGTTTGGCACTGACCTTAATCCATCTGATCAGTATTCCTGTAACCAATACTTCCGTGAACCCTGCACGTAGTACAGGTGGGGCGTTCTTTGCTGAAACTGCAGCACTCAGCCAGCTTTGGGCTTTCTGGGTTGCACCGATTGTAGGTGCGGTGATTGGTGCGGTGCTGTATCGCGCTATGGCAAAAGCTGAAGACTGATCTTCAAAACTTTAAATCCACAGCTTTTCAAGATGTCTGGGATTTATCTAAAAACACACAAAACAACAAAGCCCGTTCAAGCGTTTGAGCGGGCTTTTTAATGGCTTAGATGAGCAGATTAAAGTAGATTTAATATCTTGAGATGGCATCCATTATAAAAATGGATTTTCAATTTCACCCGCTTCGGGACGATCTAACTTTTCAGGCAGATTCGGAGTCTGCTCCAAAGTTGCAACAACTTCATTCAAAAAAGCCTGTAGTGCTTTGGCTGCCTGTAAACCCGCCTGATCTTTGCTGATTTGCAAATTGCCATACACATTGATGCAATCTAAATCATTTTCTAAGGTTAAGTCATGAATCGCATGTGATTCAGTCCCATTTTGAAACGGTTTAAACATTGAATTCACCTTAGCATGAAGGATGCAATATCCATCATCTTAACCCAGTTTAAGATTTCAACAACTGTAAAATATATTGCAATAAAGCTTCAATCAATTGCTTCACAATTGCATCTTGGGTATCTGCATCAATGCTAGCACCCGATGCAGGACTACTGCCTGAGCGTTTAAATTCGGTTTGCAAGGCTTGTAATTGCTCAGCAGATACATCTTCTGCGCACTGGCTTTCTGCATCCCAATGTGAGTAGGCAATCGGTGTATTGGCTTTTACAGCATTTGCAGTCAAAGGCAATTTATAGGTATTGCGCTTTTGTTCTTCACTTAATTGTGGGAATAAATTAATGCCCAACTGTTCTTCTAAATAGCAGACACTCACCACTTGCACCTGTAACGAGTCGTTATTGGGCGCGTAATAAGCCCCTATCGCGCCTGTTTTGGGCATATACACAGCTTTATACACCGCAGTCGGCACAATAACGCCCTGCCCAATGGTTTTTAGACGCTTGGCATTAAAACTTGGCCCCGTAATCACATACACATCTTGCTTTTGCTTAGTCACCACCGCTCGGGTGGCTTCTTCAAGTTCACGCCAGACCTGCTGATTATTTTTAGGGGCTTGCGGCACCATATTTGCCAAAGAAAAACTGTCAAACTGGGCTGCCAAGTTGGTCATGTCGGCATTCGGTGCCATGTGTCCACGGTCATAACCCGAACCACGATAATCCAGCAAAGTCGCACGATGCTCGGCTTTGACGCGCGGTTCTTCGTGAAAGTTATCTTCACGTGGAATCCGCTGACTCAAACGCGCTGGTGTTAAGGCTTCTGCCACCCATAACGGGGTTTTGGATACCCCTGAATACATCACATTAAAGTCATTAAAACACAGCGGATAGCTGTCTTTTTGCAGGCTATTTTTCAGTAAATAGGGCGGCGTTTCTCGATAGAACTGGGTTAGGCAAGCACTATTTCCTGAACTCGGCACCAGTGAAGTCCACTGGCTAATTTTTTCTTGACCAAAAGCAATCACAAAACTCCCTGTTGCCACTACACCGAGTAGCACTTTCAAGCTGTTTTGATTGAAAATTTGAGTCCAAATGTTGTTGGAATTGCGCCGTTTTCTTGCCATAACCGTTACTGTGACTTCGCTCTAAATCCGCAGAGTTTGCCCGAGCTTAACAATCCACTCACAGCTTGTATATGAAGCACCTCTTGTTCGTCTAACAATTAAACAAAACCCGCGCCATAACACCACAAAAGCCATACACAGCCTGAGTTTTAAGCACTTTTGACATCAGTCTAGATCAAGTTTGGTAGATTTGATTGCATCCGTTTTAGCGAATCTGCCAAGCTAAATACACCTTAAAGACATCGCTCAGCGACACCCAAGCGCATTGCGCTGCTCTAGCTGGATGTCATTGACGATTTAAATTGGTTTTAACTTTATTTTTGCGATTTTTGATGGAGAAATACATGCGTTTTCATCTTTTTGCTTGTGCTTTGGTTGGTAGCAGTATCAGCATTTCTGCCTTTGCCGAACCACCCATTCAAGCAGGTGATACTTTAGAAAGTTTATCTAAAGTCAAAATAAGCACCACGATTAATGGGCAAGCAGGCTCACTACAAGAATTAATCGCCAATGGTCAGATACGCATTGTACCGAGTACAGATACAAACTTAACAAGTCCAGCAGAAAATATAGCGCAACAGCCTGCAAACCAAATTTCAGCCGAACAAGCCAATCTGGCTCAAGACAATGTACCGATGACGATGCCTGTCGGGACTGAATCCGAACTGCAACACGCAGCGCAGGCAGAGCAAGTGAGCGAACAACACATACAAGCCACCTCTGCGCCATTATTGTCATCTTCAGCCGATTTACCTGTAAATGCTGGCGATGATGTGGATGTCACCGCAGAAGCGCTAAATGCTGCACCACAAAACCCTGCTGCATCTGAACAAGCAGCAGTCAATCTGCCCACGACTGAACGGCTTGAAACCACAGCACCTGCGGCACAGGGCGCAGATGTAAACGATATAGATTTAAGCCATCTACAACCAAGTGATACGGAACAATAAGATCTGTTTAAGACCAATCTTGAGCTAAAAATAAAAAACCAGCACTTTATAATGCTGGTTTTTTAAAATCTATTGAGCAGTTTTTAAATTTCGATTTGACTACCCAATTCCACCACACGGTTGGTTGGAATTTGATAGAAATCACTCACAGGACTGGTATTGCGCTGCATTGAAATAAACAGTTTTTCACGCCACGGTGACATGCCATCGCCCACCGTATGCACAATTCGATCACGCGAAATAAAGAAGCTCATTTGCATCATATCGAATTCAAACTCAAGCTGTTCATAGGCTTGTTTCAAGGCATTTGGAATATTTGGCTGATCTTTAAAACCGTAATACATGGCAATCCGATAAAAACGATCATCCAGTTTTTCGACTTGAATCCGATCTTGCTGCGCCACAAATGGAATATCACGCGTGATGACCGTTACCATGATATTGCGTTCATGTAAGACCTTGTTATGCTTAATATTATGCAACATGGCATGTGGCACAATGTTAGGCGTACCTGTCAAGAAAATCGCATCGCCAGGGACAAATTTGGTTTCATTGCCCATACTAATACTGTGAATGAATAGGTCTATCGGCAAGGCATCTTTTTCCAAACGATTGAAAACCAATGCACGACCATCTTTCCACGTCATTAAAATGGTATACATGATGGCGCCAATTAAAATTGGCACCCATCCCCCTGACACAATTTTGAGCGAGGTCGAAGCCACAAAAATTAAATCTAGGGTTAAAAATGGCACTGCAAAAAGGGCAACTTTCCACATCGGCCAACGCCAAAAACCATAGGCCAACACTGAAATTAAAATCGTGCCACACAGCATGGTCATGGTCACTGCCACACCATAAGCACTGGCAAGTCTGGCACTATTTTCAAACAGTAAAATTAAGATAAGCACCGATATAAATAAGGCCCAGTTAATGAACGGCAAATAGATTTGACCACGCTCTACATCGGAGGTGTGACGTACAGTCAGGCGAGGCAAATAACGTAATTGAATGGCCTGATTGACCATTGAAAATACCCCTGTAATCACCGCTTGAGAAGCGATCACTGCCGCAGCCGTAGCTAAACCAATCATCGGGTATAAGCCCCATTCAGGCACCAACATATAAAACGGATTTTCAATTGCTGCAGGGTTGCGTAGCAGTAATGCGCCTTGTCCCGCGTAATTCAATAACAAACAAGGTAAGACAATTAAAAACCACGCGAGGCGAATAGGCATCCGCCCAAAATGCCCCATATCGGCATAGAGTGCTTCGCCACCCGTCATGGTTAAAATCACCGCACCCATGGTGAGAAATGCAACAAAGGGTTGCTCTACTACAAAGTTAAACGCCCAGTGTGGACTGACCATGGCCAATACAAATGGAGTTTGGATGATACTGAGCAGCCCCGCACCGCCAATGGCTAAAAACCACAGCAAAGTCAGTGGTCCAAAAAATTTGCCCATCGTACCTGTACCATGACGCTGCACAATGAACAGTCCCGCCAAAATACCAATGGAGAGCGGTACGAGCCATTGATTAAAAATAGGCGTGGCAATACTTAGCCCTTCGATAGCCGACAATACTGAAATAGCGGGGGTGATAATACCATCGCCAAAGAACAGGGATGCGCCAATAAAGCCAAGTGCGATCAGAAAGATTTTTTTGTCTTCGGCAATGCGGGTGGTGCGCAGGTTCAATGCCAATAATGACATGATCCCGCCTTCGCCATTGTTATCGGCACGCATAATAATGGTGACGTATTTGAAGCTGATGGTGAGCATCATGCACCAGAAAATTAGGGATAAAATTCCCAATACACTGGCTTGGGTAATTGCAAGATGCGCCGTTAAAAAAGTTTGTCTGAAGGCATACAGAGGACTGGTTCCGATATCCCCAAATACAACTCCGAGTGCAGCCAAGGTAATGACGGGTAAGGCTGCTTTTTTTGCAGTACTTTGCATAGGTGTCTTCGATTTAGACGGTATTTTTGAGAATCATAGCACTACGCTGAAAGTTTTTCTCTAAATCAAATTTTTCAACTTGGCTTTGTACTATTTTTTGGTTATTATCCACCGCCTATGGTGAAGTGTCCGAGTGGCTGAAGGAGCACGCCTGGAAAGTGTGTATACGTTAATAGCGTATCGAGGGTTCGAATCCCTCTTTCACCGCCAAATTAGTTGTTTACGGTATTATCCCGTAGTTTTAAGGGCTTGAATCTAAAGGGTTTAGGCCTTTTTTATGTTTAATGCAATCCACTTTATCTATTGCAAGCTTGATCTAGTTGGGGTTATAACTAGGGGTATAATAAATTACCCCCAAAACTATACCCCCAATTCTGTGGAATCATTGCAATGCTTACAGATGCTCAAGTCAGAAAAATAAAACCATCGGAAAAGAAAGCCAAATAATTACCTATGATCGAAATCTAGCACATATCACGGCTGGCGGGCTTGGTTATCGTGAATTCTAAAAGTTGAACCCATATAGGGGAAAGCCCCCTACTCACTTAGGTATGATTTATTCAAATCACCATTCATCTATTACTATTAAAACATATTCGTCCTTCTATGTATTTCTTATTAGTGGCGGGTTTTCTCGCTGAGGACAACTTCACACGATTGGATTTATGGGTACAGATACAATCAAAGCCTAAGAATCTGAAAGAAGCATATCGCCTGCATTAGACTGATAGCTATTCAGCTCATGTTGATTTTTACCCATTTTATCGACATGACAACCTGAATATGTTTATGTCATCGACATGACAACTCTCTCATGTCGATTTTTGTCAGTTTTATCGACATGAAAGCCTGAATATGTTTATGCCATACAGCTAAAGGAATAAGACAATATTCCTTTTAGGTTTTAAGCACATCAACAACCTGAACGCTAAATGTCACATCCTAAAGCGAATTAGCTTTTTAAAAAGGTCATAATCAGCCAACCACCCACCCAATAAAAAAACCGCTGCTCAATCTTCCAGATCAACACAGCGGTTTTAAACTCATCTTTTACAGATCAGTCACATCTTACATTTTCTTTTCTTCAATATTTAACGCATTGATTGCCAATACCGCCTGAGTACGATTTTGCACACCCAATTTACGGAAAATTGCGGTCACATGCGCTTTAATCGTCGCTTCAGAAACATCTAATTCATAGGCAATTTGCTTATTCAACAAACCTTCTGCCACCATCATCAATACACGGAATTGCTGTGGTGTTAAAGACTGAATACGTTCAGCCAAAGCCGTTTCATCTGCAGCGCGAGGGTCAAAGTTAACATTCGCAGCCAAGTTTGGCGGCAACCAAATCTCACCTTCTAAAATTTGACGAATTGCTTCACCAATATGGCTCGGATGTGCCGATTTTGGGATATAACCCATCGCCCCATGCGCAATTGAACGTTGAATAATCGATGCTTCTTCGTGAGCGGACACCACAATAATTGGGATAGATGGATATTGCGCACGCACATGCACCAATGCAGAAAAGCCCGATGCCCCTGGTAAATTCAAGTCCAATAAAACAAGATCAGGCTCAGGTCCATTTTCCAAACGTTCGTACAATTCATTAACTGCAGCAGTTTCATGAATTTGAGCTTGCGGTAAGCTATAACGAACCGCCTGAATTAAGGCATGGCGAAACAGCGGATGATCATCAACGATTAATATATTCATAACAGACGTGAGAGATCTTGGGCACAGTTGTTATATTCTAACCACACAAAGACAATTAAGGATATGCAAGACATGACTTTTTTGCATTTATTGTGCAATTAATCACAGAAAAGCGTTTATTTTTTATGTTTTCAGCGCTCAGTCAAAAAGGTTGATCATTTTGTGGATTTTTTAATCAGTTTTATTTTACAACCAAAACGCTCAAAACAAGATGTAATATGAAATAGAAAATATCCCAAGATAAGGGTTTATATCCGTACCGATTCAGACAAACTCAGCAACAAAGCAGGACAAGCGTTTGATATACCCCAGGCATGGTCGCAACAGTCGATATTAAAACGGGTGAAAAAACGGTGTTGGATTATCTGATCAAACCATTCAACAAAGCCAAAGAAGCCTTACGTGAGCGCTAAACAGAAATTCTCTTATACCTGAATTTAATGAATTATCTCATCTCTGATTCTTGCCTTCTCCCAAAACCCAACTGGGCTCAAGTGAAGGCGAGAATGAGGGCGATAATATCCTATGCCCTCTACAGTTTTATTTTTCACAGATTTTGCATTTCATCTTAATTGCCTAAACAATCTACAGCAACGCAGCAAATCCTCCTTTTCACCTCTTTCCAAGCCTGATGACACTGTGTATAACCATAAGTCACGCAATGAAAATGATAAGCATAGGCAAAACAGGTAAAAAACCGTTAGACTATGCATCTCTCTCATTCAATGTCGTTTCAGACAAATAAGAAGGTGAAGGTTGATGCCGCTCAATACTGTCGAAGAGCTTGTAGCAGATATCCGTGCAGGAAAAATGGTCATCCTCATGGATGATGAAGATCGTGAAAATGAAGGTGATTTAGTCATTGCCGCAACCCACGTTCGCCCTGAAGATATCAACTTCATGATCACACACGCGCGTGGTCTTGTTTGCTTAACCTTAAGTCGTGACCGTTGCCAGCAATTAAACCTACCGTTAATGGTTGATGCCAATGGTGCACAACACGGTACGAACTTTACTTTGTCGATTGAAGCTGCTGAAGGCATTACCACGGGTATTTCTGCCGCAGAACGTGCGCATACCATTCAAACCGCTGTCGCTGCACATGCCAAGCCTGCCGATATTGTTCAGCCTGGGCATATTTTCCCACTCATGGCACAGCCAGGTGGTGTATTGCACCGTGCAGGACATACCGAAGCAGGTTGTGATCTTGCCCGTTTGGCAGGTTTAGAGCCTGCATCGGTAATTTGTGAAATCATCAATGAAGACGGCACGATGGCGCGTCGTCCAGATTTAGAAATTTTTGCTGAAAAGCACGGGTTAAAAATTGGTACTATTGCCGATTTAATCCACTATCGCATGACCAATGAACAAACTGTAGAGCGTTTGGATCAGCAAAGCATCGACACCGAATATGGTACTTTTGACTTATATCGCTACCGTGAACTGGGGAACCCAGACATTCACTTGGCATTGGTCAAAGGCGAGCCGAAAGAAGGCGTTACCACAGTACGTGTGCATGGTTTTAATCCAACCCGTGATTTGCTGAAGCTGAAAAAAGCAGATGGTTCGGCAACTTGGAATTTAGACCGTGCTTTAAAAGAAATTGCCAACAGTGAACGTGGTGTTTTGGTCTGGATTGGTCAAGCTCAATTGCAAGACTTGGGCCCTGCCCTAGACAGCCTTAAATCCCCGAAACAAGGCAAAGCCAATGCTGCATTGTCACAGCAATACCAAACCATTGGCGTGGGTGCACAAATTTTACGTGATTTAGGCGTTGAAAAAATGAAGCTACTCAGCTCACCATTACGTTTCAATGCTTTATCAGGCTTTAACTTAGAAGTGGTGGAATATATCACCGCAGATCCAACATCAGAGAAATAATCGAGGTTGCTATGGCAATTCGCCGTATTGAAGGTTTATTACATCTCGCTAGCGAAGGCCGTTATGCGATTTTAGTCGGTCGTTTTAATAGTTTTGTGGTTGAGCATTTGCTTGATGGCGCAATTGACACATTGAAACGTCATGGCGTATCAGAGGATAATATCACCGTTGTTCATGCACCAGGCGCTTGGGAACTTCCTGTTGTGGCTAAAAAATTAGCTGCATCGAATGGTTATGATGCCATTATTGCACTCGGCGCAGTGATTCGCGGTAGCACTCCACACTTTGACTTTGTTGCAGGCGAATGTGCCAAAGGCTTAGGTGTGGTTGGTTTAGATACTGGCTTACCTGTGATTAACGGTGTATTGACTACGGATAGTATTGAACAAGCAATTGAACGCTCTGGAACAAAAGCAGGTAATAAAGGAAGTGAAGCTGCCTTAACTGCAATTGAAATGGTTAACTTGTTAAAGGCTATTTAACGCTATGTCGCAAACACTTCAAGCAACTTATGCAGCAAAACGTAAAGCACGTCGTTTTGCTGTGCAAGGTATTTATGAATGGCAGATGAGCCACAATCCAGTACATGAAATTGAAGCACGTACCCGTGTGGAAAATGCCATGCACAAAGTGGATCTCGGCTATTATCATGAATTGTTGACTCAAGTGGTTGCCAATCATGAAGCATTGGATGCATTACTGGTGCCTGTTCTTGATCGTGACATTCAAGCCCTCGATGGTGTTGAACTCGCCACCTTACGTTTAGGTGCTTATGAGTTAGAACAACATCTGGAAATTCCATACCGTGTGGTATTGGATGAAGCGATTGAATTGGCAAAACACTTTGGTGGTGCAGACAGCCACAAATACATCAATGGTGTATTAGACCGTCTTGCCAACAGCTTACGTGCAGCAGAAAAGCAACAAAGCAACTAATTCAAAGTATTGAGTCGATTGTTGTATGGCTGAGTTTTCCATTATTGAGACCTATTTCAACAGACCGCGTCCCGATGCAGTCGATTTAGGTGTCGGTGATGACTCAGCTCTGCTCACCCCTCCGCCGCAACAACAATTGGTCATTTGTGCCGACACTTTAGTCGCTGGACGACATTTCCCCCTCGATACCAACCCACATGCGATTGGTTGGAAATCGGTTGCGGTCAATTTATCTGACATTGCCGCCATGGGTGCCACCCCACACAGTATTTTACTGGCATTGAGCCTACCCCAAATTGATCATGACTGGCTCAAAGGTTTTAGTCAGGGTTTACATGATTGTTGCGATCAATTCGGGGTAAGTTTAATAGGTGGAGATACCACACAAAGCCAGCATCTCACCATTTCCGTTACCGCCTTAGGCTGGATTGAACAAGGACAAGCAATTCCACGTTCAGGCGCACAAGTCGGCGATTATATTTGTGTCAGCGGACAAGTCGGCGATGCCGCTTTTGGTTTAGATCATCTCGATCACCCCTTAAAACAACGCTTAGACTACCCGACACCTCGCTGCCAACTCGGGCAACAACTCAAAGGTCTGGCTTCAAGCATGATTGATGTTTCAGATGGCTTGGCACAAGATTTAGGGCATATTCTCAAAGCCTCTCAGGTCGGTGCTTGTATTGAACTCAGCCAACTGCCTATAGATGCTGCATTAACCGAATTACCACAACAAAAGCAGTGGCAATATGCCTTGGCAGGTGGCGATGACTATGAGTTATGCTTTACAATAAGCCCACAAAATTATCAGCAGCTTTTGCAAAAACCGCTGAATACCTCTATTCATATTATTGGCAAAATTAACAACCAAAACCGCTTAAGCTTTGAACAGAATGGCGTAGATCGTTCACTTCATTTTCATGGATACCAACACTTTGCAAAAACCCGCGATTAATTTCAAAGCCATGTCTTGGACTGACCGACTGATTGTATGCTGTGGTGTTGGCTTCGGTTCAGGTCTACTACCCAAAGCTCCCGGTACCTTTGGTTCGGCCTTTGCCCTACTGTTCATTCCCATTTGGTTCGCGCTTGGTTTCATTCCAAGCCTTTTTGCCATTGCCATCATGTCCCTCGTTGGCATATATATCTGTGGACGTACTGCACAGGTTATGGGCGTACATGATGATGGTCGTATTGTTTGGGATGAATTTGCAGGACAATCGATTACCTTTTTACCCCTGATTTTTATCAATCAAATCAGCTGGGTCTGGGTAATTGTGGGTTTTGCCCTATTCCGACTATTTGATGTGTGGAAACCTTGGCCAATACGTGTGATTGACCGTCGGGTCGAGGGTGGTTTTGGCATCATGCTGGACGATATTATTGCGGGTCTTTGGGCCGCATTATGTATTTATATTTATTTATCTTTTACTTTGGTTTAGCCATCACTAGGATTCAACATGTCTACTACCGTGATTATTCTTGCTGCAGGTAAAGGCACGCGCATGCGTTCAAATTTACCAAAAGTATTACAACCTCTTGCAGGACGCCCACTCTTGGGTCACGTGATTGATACCGCAAAAAAATTACAAGCCGATCATATTATTACCATTTACGGTCACGGCGGTACTTTGGTTCAAAATGCGTTTGCACATGAACAGGTGCAGTGGGTCGAACAAGCGGAACAGCTCGGCACAGGTCACGCAGTCAAAGTGACTTTGCCTGTTTTACCACATGAAGGCGTATCCCTAATTTTATCTGGAGATGTACCTTGCATTACAGAGCAAACTTTACAAAAGCTGCTCGATGTTTCACGTGAAACCCAAATTGGATTGGTGACACTCACCCTTGCCGATGCCACGGGTTATGGTCGTATTGTGCGTGAAAACGGTAAAATTCAAGCGATTGTTGAACATAAAGATGCATCTGAAGCACAGCGTCAAATTCAAGAAATCAACACGGGTATTTACTGCGTCAGCAATGCCAAATTACATGAATGGCTGCCAAAACTGAGCAATAACAATGCGCAGGGTGAATATTACCTGACCGATATTGTGGCGATGGCAATTGCCGATGGTTTAGAAGTTGCATCGGTAGAACCTCAACTGGCTTTTGAAGTAGAAGGCGTGAATGACCGTGTGCAATTGGCTGCATTAGAACGCGAGTTCCAGAACTTCCAAGCCAAGCAACTCATGCAACAAGGTGTGCATTTAATAGACCCAACCCGTTTTGATTTACGTGGTAATCTCACTGCAGGTAAAGACGTTCGCATTGATATTAACGTAATTATTGAAGGCGATTGCGAACTGGGTGATGGCGTAGAAATTGGTGCAGGTTGTATCCTCAAAAACACCAAAATTGCTGCGGGCACTAAAGTTCAGCCGTATAGCGTATTTGACCAAGCGGTTGTAGGTGAAGCTGCGCAAATTGGTCCATTCTCACGTTTACGTCCGGGTGCGGTATTGGCCAATGAAGTGCATATTGGCAACTTTGTTGAAGTGAAAAACAGTCAAATTGGTTTAGGCTCCAAAGCCAACCACTTTACCTACTTAGGTGATGCCGAAGTGGGTGCAGGCAGCAATATTGGTGCAGGTACGATTACTTGCAATTATGATGGTGCCAATAAATTTAAAACTATTATTGGTGACCAAGTCTTTATTGGTTCAAATAGTTCATTGGTTGCACCTGTCACCATTGCCAATGGTGCAACGGTAGGCGCAGGCTCGACCATTACCCGTGATGTTGCAGAACAGTGTTTAGCTGTGGAACGTTCTAAACAGTTCACTAAAGAAAATTATCAACGTCCACAGAAATTGAAAAAATAAGAGGAAGTTCCTATGTGCGGTATTGTCGGTGGCGTTGCAGAACGTAGTATTACCAATATCCTCATTGAAGGTTTAAAGCGTTTAGAATATCGCGGTTATGATTCCGCAGGTTTGGCATTGATTAGTCAAGGTCAGGTCTTGCGTGAGCGTCGTGTCGGTAAAGTAGCAAATCTTGAACAAGCAGTACTTGATTCTCAAGTCACAGGTTCACTCGGTATTGCACACACACGTTGGGCAACACATGGTAAACCGACAGAAAACAATGCGCATCCGCATATTTCTGGCAATGTTGCTGTCGTACACAACGGTATTATCGAAAATTATCAAGAACTGAAAGATGAGCTAGAAGCTTTAGGCTATGTGTTCAGTTCTCAAACGGATACTGAAGTGGTTGCGCACTTGGTCGACCATGCCCTTAAAACTGCACCGAATTTATTGGCTGCAGTACAGCAAGTCGTACCACAACTGAAAGGTGCTTATGCACTTGGAATTATCCATACCGATTATCCAGATGAATTGATCACGGTACGTGAAGGTTCGCCTTTAGTGATTGGGGTCGGTATTGGCGAAAACTTTATCAGTTCAGACCAATTGGCATTATTGCCAATCACCAACCGTTTTATGTATTTGGAAGAAGGTGATATCGCACGCTTAACTCGCGACAGCATTGAAGTTTTTGTAAACGGTCAAACGGTTGAACGCCCTGTAAAAGAGTTGGATGCAACTGTAAGCAATGCATCGAAGGGTGAATATAAACACTACATGCTCAAAGAAATTTATGAGCAGCCTGAAGCAATTCAACAAACCATTTCACAAGCATTGAATGGCAACGCTTTACGTGAAGATTTCCTGAAAGATGCCGAGCTTGATTTTGCCAAGATTCAACAGGTACAGATTATTGCCTGCGGTACCAGCTACCATGCAGGGATGATTGCAAAATACTGGTTTGAACAGCTAATTAACTTGCCATGTCATGTGGAAATTGCCAGCGAATACCGTTATCGCACCCCAGTCATTGTGAATAACACATTGTATGTGTGCATTTCACAATCTGGTGAAACTGCAGATACTTTAGCTGCTTTACGTGATACGCAAAAACGTGCTGCTGCAAAAGGCTTAAATATTAGCACCATGACCATTTGTAACGTGGCAACTTCATCTATGGTGCGTGAAACCAATCATAGTTTGTTGACACTCGCAGGCCCTGAAATTGGTGTGGCATCGACCAAAGCCTTTACGACACAATTGGCAGCATTAATGCTATTGGTGCTCAAAATTGGTCAGGTGAAAAATGCAATTGCAGCGACAGAAACAGCTGAAATTATTGCAGGCTTATGGCACACACCAAAAGTGATTTTAGATACTTTGCAAAATGATACGGCAATTTTACGTTTGTCTGAATTGTTTGTAGAGAAAAATCACTGCTTGTTCTTGGGTCGTGGCACACAATTCCCAATCGCCTTGGAAGGTGCTTTGAAACTGAAAGAAATTTCATATATTCACGCAGAAGGTTATGCTGCGGGTGAATTAAAGCACGGCCCATTGGCATTGGTCGATAATGACATGCCTGTGGTGATTTTAGCACCGCAAGATGACATGCTGGATAAACTGAAATCCAATATGGAAGAAGTACAGGCACGTGGTGGTGAGCTGTTTGTATTTGCAGATGAACACAGCGGCATTCCTGCAGATAAAGAACGCCAGCATGTGGTTTATGTACCACAGGTCAGCGCGTTGCTTGCGCCAATTGTGTATAGTATTCCTGTGCAGTTGTTGTCTTACCATGTGGCGGTTTTACGTGGTACAGATGTCGACCAGCCTAGAAACTTGGCAAAAAGCGTAACAGTGGAATAATATTGATTAAATTCAATGATTTAAATGTATGAGATTAATAAAGTATCATCCTAAGTAATATAGTTTCATCTTAGGTAATAAAGTATCATCTCATATTGCTCAAATAACAATCGCCTGCTATTCTTAAATTAATGAGAGTAGCAGGCGATTTGCTATGGCGACTGAAAAACAACAAGACAATTGGATTAAAGAAGGTCGTGGTCAGGGCTACTTAAAGAGTTATAAGCCTTGGGTGACTGTTCGTGATTTTGGTTCAAAAGGTCGCTCACATCGGGTATATGGGCACACAACTAAACGTACACATCACTTATTGTCTGATTTAGAACTTGCAACCTTTCTACTTTTAGACTGGAATCCATCAGTTACTGATATTCGGGAACAGTTTCCTTTACCACTTCAAGCCACAACTCAAATTGCAGAACAAGCTCAAATTACTCATCCTAGAGTTCGTGATGCCCTACAAATTATGAGTTCAGATTTTTATGTAGATCATAAAGATTCCACGCAACCCAATTTTGTTCTCCAAACCAAGTATGTAACAGATTTGGAAGATATCAGAACCATTGAAAAACTTGAGCTAGAACGAAGATATTGGGAAAGTACAAAGATACCTTGGTACATTCTTACAGAAAAAGATATTCCTGCGACTGTACTTCACAATATCAAATGGCTCTATCCTGCTATGAGGGAATCTTCTCTTCCTGTTTATGAAAATCTCGATGACTATATGCAGAAATTTGCTCAATATCCTCATCTCACATTAATTGAATTAAGTAAAAAATTAGATCAGGCATATGATTTAGAACTGGGTTCATCGCTATCAGAAATTCGAGAGCTTCTTGCTCAACGTTATTTTATTTTTGATATCACCAAGGACTATAAAAAGCTCAAATTATCTGAAATTACATTAGGTGATGTTGAAGTGTGGGAGGAAATTCGCCATGTTTCGAATCAATGATGTTTATAAGCTGCAAGATACATCTTTTCGTATCCTTAAAATGACACTTTATCACATCGTATGGATTGATATTGATAGTCAGAGTGCTAACCCCTTTCTTATCGAAAAAAATGAGTTAACTAAATCTATAGAAGCAAACGAAGCTGAATGGATTGAAGACCCCTTTGCAGATATCGCATTGCTAAAAGTTGTTGAGGGTAGTATCCAGCAGCAAAAACGTGATGCTGGAATGGCGTTAATCAAACCGCTCATTACACATGATCAATTTTTTGACCCATCTATTCGCTTTGACCTTGTTAAACGTATATTGGAGCAGCAGAAATCTACTCACCAGACGATTTACAGGCTTGCCCGTCGATATTGGCAACGAGGTCAAATACCTAATGCACTTATTCCGAGTTATCAAAATTCTGGTGCTAAAGGCAGTAAACGAGTTGCCAAAGATAAAAAGCTGGGACGACCCAGAAAACTTATGCCAGGTACAGGGGCACTTATTGATGTAAACATAGAGCGACTATTTAGAATTAATATCAATAAATATATGTTAACCAAGGATAAACATTCTTTAGGTTATGCCTACCGTAAGTTCTATACGATGTATCATTCATTATTTCCTGAAGTTCCAGATACTGAGATTCCATCAATATGGCAATTTAAACATTTTTATGAACGTGAATTTCCTAAAGTTGCTCAACTTACTGCCCGTAGCAATCCAATTCTCTATAACAAGGACATTCGGGCACTTCACTCGACAGTGAATACCCAAGTCTTAGGGCCAGGATCACGTTATGAGATTGATGCAACGATTGCTGATATCTATCTTGTTTCAGATTCTGATCGTGCCTGTATTGTGGGAAGACCAACGATTTACTTCGTTGTTGACGTATTTAGCAGAATGGTGGTCGGTTTTTATATTGGTTTTGAGAATGCTTCATATGTAACCGCAATGCAGGCTCTACAAGTCGCTATGACCGATAAAGTGGAGTTATGCAAACAATATGGTTATGAAATTACCAGTGAAGAGTGGCCTTGTATTGGATTGCCTGATGCGATTTTAGCGGATCGTGGAGAATTATTAGGTCATCAGATTGAGGCACTCGAACATAGTTTCTCAATTCGGATTGAAAATACTGCGCCATATCGTGGGGATTTAAAGCCTATTGTAGAACGTTATTTCAGAACTGCTCAAGCAAAATTTAAACCTTTTGCTCAGGGTGTGGTACAGCCCTTTAAAGAAAAAAAACGAGGTGGCTCAGATTATCGTCTAGATGCTACTTTAACAATTCATGATTTTAAGCAAATTATTATTGGTTCAATCCTCACCTACAACCTGACACACCAATTAAAAAAGTATGATCGTGATCTTGATATGCCAACGGATTTACCCTTAGTTCCGATTCATCTCTGGAACTGGGGTATACAAAACCGAGTGGGCAGATTAAAACAGGTTTCCGAAAAGGCATTACGTGTTGCACTGCTTCCTAAAACCAAAGCAACCTTATCTGATCTTGGGCTCAAAGTTTTTGGTGTATTCTATTATTGTGCTGAGATTAATCAACAAGGCTGGATGCACCGTAAAAAATCAATCTCAAGACCAGATACTTTACAAGTTGCTTATGACCCGAGTAATGCTGAAATAATTTATGTTTTTTATCAAGATGATAGTCTTCATTATTGGGAAGCCACACTTGCACCAAGATCAAGAGAATTTGTTGGTTGTAGTTTCTGGGAAGTTTGGCAGGTTCAACAGGAACAGAAGCAAACCCAAGCAATTCAAGAACTGGAAACCAATAAATCTAAAGCTGCTCTTGAAGAACATATAGAATCCATTATTGCTCAGGCCAATGCTCAAAATCCAAAGACAGCATCAAGCAAAAAACAACGTGTTACTGGCATTAGGGAAAACCGTCAACGGGAAAAGAATCATGAACGTTTGGCGAGGAAAACAGATTATCTGAAAAATCCACTTCCTGAACAACCAACTGAAACAGTATCTGAATCAACAAATAACATTATTCAGATGCCTAAGCCCAAACAGAAGCTGGAACATGATGAGGATTACCAACTTACTTTTGGTATTTATCAGGATTTGCTGGAAGATATTGATCACTCAGATGATGATTAATACATGTAGCTCTACTCTAGGATATGTTTATGACCAATCAAAATGATTATGCAGTATATACACCTAGCCCAGTTTCAGATTATCAGGGAAATCCTTTTATCGAGGCTTTGCCACCCATTTTTGAGGCACAAGATACGATTCAAGCGATAAAAGGTTCAATCGAATTTAAACAATCTGATCGACAGTTACCGAATAATACTCGTGCCCATATTATTTCACAGTTATTTAATAACTTTTTTCATCCTATCCGCAGACACTTAGAATTAGAGCAGAAAATCTCCATCATGCTGAGGAAAGGCTATGTGGGGAGGAATATTGTGACTGGTGACTTTAATCGAATTCTAAACCGTAGTCATCAAATTGCTTTATCCAACAATTTTGAACCAACACCCTCTAATGATATACGTTCTACCGCCCAGAGCCTTACCTTTATTGGTTTTTCTGGCAGTGGAAAAACCACAACACTAAACCGAATCTTAAAAAACTATAAACAAAAGATTTACCACCCTGAGCATAACTTTACCCAACTTGTCTATTTAAAAATCGACTGTCCTTATAATGGTTCACTTAAGTCTTTATATTTAAATTTCTTTAGTGCAGTAGATCGTGCATTGGGAACAAATTACGAAAAGCAATATACGCAAAAACGCCATAATGAACAAAAGCTATTACAGCTTATGGGACATATTGCCCATCTGCATGCCATTGGCTTATTAGTCATTGATGAAATTCAACATTTATTGGCAAATCGATCCAAAAATTCGGATGAGATGCTCAATTTCTTTGTTACCTTAGTCAATATTTATAGTCTCCCCATCGTCATGGTTGGGACACCTAAAGCAATTCAAATCTTTGAGCGAGATCTCCGCTCATCACGTAGAGCGGTAGGTTTGGGTTCAATTCATTGGGAACCAATGAAAAATGAGCCTGCAATCACTACACCAGATGGAAAAGTCAGAAAATCCGAATGGATGACATTTACTGATTCACTCTGGAAATATCAATGGTTGAGAAAATCGGACCCTGTATTGTCTGAAGAATTACGCCAATGCTGGTTTGATCTGAGTCAGGGTATTCTGGACATTGTGGTCAAACTGTTCGTTCTGGCACAGATACGAGCAATTGAATCAGGTTTGGAACGCATTACGGTTAAACTGCTTAAAACCACATTTCAGGAAGATTTTAAACCGATTCATAAAATTATAGATGTTTTACGCTCTGGTGATGCAAGACGAATTGCAGAATATTCCGACTTGATTACACCTGAAGTAGATCGGCAATTATTAAAATTGATCTCCCGAATTGAAGAAAGTAGCCTAGATCAAAATGACCAACTGGCGGAATATCGAGGGCATGCTGAATCCATACGCTTGCATAATTTATTGCTTGAGCTTGGTTATGATTCCCAGCTTTTAATCCCCCTTGTGAAAAGAGCATTTAAAGAACATCCAGATCGAAAATTAACTGAGCTACTCCCTATTATTATGCGTTGGTTAAATCAGGATATACCGCAAGAATCGAGCTCATCGTCATCAAAACCAAAATTATCACAAGGTAAAAGCACCAAGGCTGATCAATGGCAAACCTTGGATACGGTAGACTTACGTTTCCAATTCTCACAAAAAGAAAGTGAACATAGCTTTTATGAACATTTAAAAGCTCAAACCAATATCGTTTTTGATATTGATCACTGGCTCAAACAGGTCAGTTAGCTATGTTAAACTTTCCCATGCCTTACCAACACGAGCTGATTTACAGTACTGTGGCTCGGGCAGGGACTCGTTTGGCTTTAGATAGTCCTAAACAATTACTGGATGAAGTCTTTAAAAACCGCAAGGTGATTGCAACGGTAGATTTGCCTTGTCACCTAAACGCTATTATTCATCAGTTTTCGAATCATCAGTTTACCGTTCAGGATATCGCCTATCAGCATACGCTGTTTCCAATCTATGCACCTTTTGTGCCCGAAAAAAGACGACAACAATGCTTAAAGTGGATGGCTGATGTTTTTCAAGGTTCGATTCATCTGGCTTTAGGCATTAATGCCTCACGTATCCCACCTATTCATAAATTACGTTATTGCCCACAATGTTTAGCAGAACAATTAGACAAATATGGTGAATATTATTGGTTCCGCTTATGGCAAATACAGGGTGCTTGCTGTATCCAACATGGTCAACTCATTGACTCAGAACTGGATTTAAGATCATTACATCGGCATGATTTTTTAGTTCCATCTCATCAATCATGTCCTAAAACAGAACAAACCATTGCTAATCCTGACGATATTTTTATTACGTCCAAATTGTTAGAGTTATTGACCTTGCCTCCCTCTGAGTCACCCAGTTATGAACAATGGACCATGTTTTATTATGAATTGGCTCGGCAGAATGCTTGTATTCGGGGGGAAAACCAAATTTTGCATGAACGTATTTTAGAAAGAATAACTGTCCGTTGGTCAAAGAAATTTTTAGAGCAGTATTGTTTAGCCGATTTAACTTCCGAGACCTCTTGGCTACACCACATTTTTAGAAAACATCGCAAAAGTTTTAGTTATCTGGAACATATCATTACGATTGAGGCTTTAATTAATAGAGAATGGTCTTTTGCCGAAATTCTCAACCAAGTCCACTCTTTCCGTAAGATAAATCAAGATAATCATGTAAATGTTCCTAACAGCCATCTTACTGATCTCACCATAAAAAACAGAGAAAAATGGCTGAACTTAATCAAACAAAATGGCGTAAAGCCTGCCCGACTTTTAAATGCCGCTTTATATGCTTGGTTATATCGTAATGATAAGCATTGGTTATTAGAGACCAATCAGGGTTTTCACCAAAAATATATCCCTCAAGGCACTAAAGTGGATTGGCATAGCCGTGATTTATTCTTCGTGAAACAGCTCATTAAGCTTAACAATGATTTACTCTGGGATTTAAATAGTCCTAGACGTTCAGCAAAATGGTGGATGAAACAGACCTCCCATGTATCAACCATTGAGAAAAATCTAGATATGTTGTCTTTAACCAAATTATTTTTAGAGAAATATAGTGAAGATATCGGGACATACCAGATTAGACGTTTAACCAAAATTTTCATTGAGATGAAAATAAAGGCAGAAGTTCTGCCTCGTTGGAGAATTTTACGCAAAGCAGGTCTAAGTGATGAACGTATGGTTTCGGAAGCTGCTCGGTTTCTGCTCAAAGTATTGTAAAAAGTTGGAATGAGAGTCCACCATTAGATAGCGTGGACTTTTCTTTAACTTCTATTGAATTATTGAAATTGAACCATATTTATTACTTTAATCATCACTTATATTTCACAAATATGGAAGCAGTTAAAAATGGCAAAATGTACTTTTGAAGAAATTACACCTACAAACATTGAAGACCTAAAAAAACTTGCTGCGGATAAACTCAGCTATAAAAATCGTCAATCTTCTGTGGCACAACTTAAGAAATTCAAATGCCGTCAAAGCATTGATATTCTTTGGCGTTTAATGATTAATGATAAAGTTTATGCTGTACAACATGATGCTTTCTTAGCATTACAAGCATTTGGTGAGGATGTAAAGTTACCTAGAAAGAAAAAAGGGCATCTTGTTAAAGACATCAATAAAAAGATTTTGAAAACTCGAAATTCGATTACAGGTGAATCATTTACAATAGATGATTTTATTCTAGCATTTAAAGAAAAATATCCCGAAGAATACGACATTTATACATTTGAAAAAAAAGGGAAACTAAAAGAGTGGTTGGAAAACGTTCTAAATTCCCTTCCAAAATCATAGGTCATTCTGAAGTCGCATAACTTCAAATTATGTTAAATGATACATATCCGATTAGTATGAGGACAGTGATCATTTTTTTAAGAGAAAGTTTTCTAAATATTTTCAACGAACTATAAGCCCCAAAACACGAAAATTCTTGGTTGGGGCTATTCAGTAAAATTTCTTATTACAGAACTACTTTTGCATATAAAATTATCTATTACTAAATTGAATGTTTGATTACAGGTCTCAGCGAGGAAAGGCTTACAGAAGAAGCCACTTCTTTTTTAAACTTTCTAATTCCTTAAATCGTCTCTTTTTGAATTTGTCTTGCCAGTTTCTCTATATGCTCTTTGATTTCATCAGGGGTATGTGCCGCATAACCAAACAATACGGCTGCTTTTTGCGATGAAGTCTGACAATATCGGGATAATGGTTGTACTGATAAACCTACTTGTATACATTGGGCTATAAAATCCTGCTCTGTCCAATTTGCTTTTAGCCAACACACCAAATGAATCCCTGAATCGGTAGATTGTACGTCCAATACATCCGAGAGATGATGTTGAATTGCTGCAATTAAAACCTGTTGCCGTTCGTAACAGGCTTTACGGATTTTACGCACATGCCGAGCATAATGACCATCTTTTATAAATTCAGTCAGTGCCACTTGTTCCAGATAAGAACTACGAGTATCGGTATAATATTTTGCCAGACTAACTGTATCAATTAAGGCTTCAGGGACGACCATAAACCCCAATCGAAATTCAGGAAACATCATTTTGGAAAATGTGCCTGCATAAATCACCCGTTGCTGTTGGTCTAAACCCTGCAATGCCTGAATAGGGTGTGTGCCATAACGAAACTCGCTGTTATAGTCATCTTCAAAAATCCATTTTTGCTGTTGAGCCGCCCAATCCAGTAAGGCAAAACGTCGGGCAAGGCTTAATGTGCCACCCAGTGGAAACTGATGCGAGGGAGCGGTATAGACTAATTTACTGGCTGCATGGTGCTGAATAATCTTAGGGATTTTCATCCCCTCATCATCACTTTCAATCGGCTGTACCGTCACGCCAAAGCTACGAAATATATGAAGAGCCGAATCATAACCTGGTTCATCTAAGCATACTTGGTCATGTGGCTGTAACAGGGCATAAGCTGCCAGATGAATTGCCTGTTGTGTACCATTCACAATCAAAATTTGTTCTTCGTTACAGTTTAATCCTCGTGTTGATTGGACATATTGGCAAATTGCCTGACGCAATGGCAAATATCCTCGTGGATCATGGAATTGTCCGAGTTGATAATAGGACTGTCGCCATGCTCGACCTAATAATTTCCCCCAAAGTTGATGGGGGAATAAGTCCACACAACCCACACCTATATGAAACATTTTCTTTTCTTGGTTAGAAAAACGCTGCTGATGCCAATCTGGCAATAAATTGGCAATATGAGGATTAATGTTGAGTGTTTGCGTAGGCTGATATACCGCTTGTTGTCTATCATTTTGAATTTGAATCAGTTGGTCAGGGATAATATCGGCAACATACGTGCCTGAACTCGGTCTAGTGACTAAATAACCCTCATCAAGCAGACGTTCCAACGCTGCCAAGACCGAATTACGGGAAATCAACATCATTTCTGCCAAAGTACGGCTTGAGGGCAATTTTGTACCCGCAGATAGGCGGCCCTCTAAAATCGCATCACGCAAAATACAATATAAACCGTCTTTAATTTGCTGCCCTTTGGGCAAAATTAAGTGTGGAAAATAAGCAGAAGGTGACGTTGCCATGATTAAACTGGTACTTTAAAAAATATCCAAACTGTATCTTATGACAATACCATCATTAAAAATACACTCTGCTACTTAATTTTTAAATTTTTAGGGGTTGGGTTATGTCTGGTCAATACTCATCTTTTCAGCGTCATTCCAATGATTTGCTGCCCCCAATTATGGCAGGTTTAATCTCAGTCATTGTCAATTATGGCGGTACATTTATTTTAATCTTTCAGGCTGCACAGATGGCAGGACTTAGCCCTGAGCTTACAGCTTCATGGGTATGGTCGATTTCGATTGGGGTCGGTATCACAGGGATAATATTAAGCTGGTACACACGAGAACCGATTATTACAGCATGGTCAACCCCTGCGGCAGCTTTTCTGATTACTGCTCTTGTGACCGTACCTTATGCCGAAGCGATTGGGGCATACCTACTTTCTGCCTTAGCCTTTGTCATTTTAGGGATTACAGGCTATTTTGAGAAACTCATTCGCCTGATTCCGATTGGCATTGCCTCAGGTTTATTGGCAGGAATTTTATTACAGTTTGGGATCGCTGCCTTTACCAATATGACCATTGACCCATTTCTGGCGATTTCCTTATTTTTTGTTTACCTCATCACCAAGCGTTTTTCAGCACGCTATGCGATTGTCAGCGTTTTAGTTTTTGGTTTTATTTTCCTGATGTTGCAATCACGAATTGACTTTGCTGGATTTGAGTTGAAATTGGCATCCCCAATTTTTACTGCCCCTGAGTTTTCGATTAACTCGATACTCAGTATTGCCTTGCCTTTATTCCTTATTACCTTAACAGGGCAATATATGCCAGGTTTATTCGTGCTTAAAAATGATGGTTTTAAAACCAGTGCCAAACCGATTCTGGCTGTGACAGGTTTAGGCTCATTCATCATGGCATTTTTTGGTTCACATGCGTTTAATCTGGCTGCTATTACCGCAGCAATCTGTACAGGTAAAGAATCACATGAAGACCCATCAAAACGCTGGGTTGCAGGGATTGCCGCAGGGATATTTTATATTTTGGTCGGGATTTTTGGCGTGACATTAGCAGCAGTATTTGCAGCATTTCCTACCGCATTTATTAGCACACTGGCTGGGCTTGCCTTGTTAGGCACAATTGCAGGAAGCCTTGCCAATGCCATGAGTGACGTTAATAGCCGTGAAGCCGCTTTAATTACCTTTGTTGCTACTGCTGCCAATATTAGCTTATTTGGGATTGGTGGTGCATTCTGGGGATTAGTTCTAGGATTAATTTCTTATCTTGTACTGAATGGTAAATTTAAGTTCAGTTCATGAGTCAGCCATTGATATTCAGGGTATCACGCATACCCTTTTTGCAATTTAAACACTTTGAGGCAATCCATTGGAAAGAAGTGCTAAAGTTCTCTTAACTTACATCTCTATTGTTCATGCCATTAGTCATATTCATATTATGACTTTACCTGCTTTATTGCCCATTTTACCAAAGGCGATCAATGTTTCCTTTATGGAACTGGGCATTGCAATCGGTGTATTTAATGTGGTTTCTCTGCTGGTACAAGCTCCATTTGGCTTTTTAGTAGACCGTCTTGGGGCAAGAAAGATGCTGATTTATGCCCTATTACTGGGTACCATCAGCTTCACTTTAGTTTTTATCAGCACCTCCTATATTTCACTTATCGTTGCAATGGCATTGGCAGGTGTGGCAAATGGTGTATATCACCCTGCAAACTATGCTTTACTTTCTACAGGCATTCCTGCAAAACAGATGGGTCGGGCTTTTTCCATTCATACTTTTTCAGGTTTCTTTGGTGCCGCAATTACGCCATTGATGATGATTAGTATAGGCATGAGCTTTGGCATAAACTGGGCTTTCGCTTTGGCGGCAATCATTAGCCTTGTTGGTCTATTACTGATGTTGAATCTCTCACAGATTCATATTCAGTCTCGTCAATATGATAAAAAACAACAACATTCCCATGCAGAAGTTCGCCCTCATGCTATCCATTTTTCAACCATTGCCATCTTGACCCTGTTTTTTACCTTGCTCAGCTTAAGCACAGGGGCGATTGAAAAGTTTTCTGTCAGTTCACTGATCGATGGATTACATATTGACCTCAACACAGCGAATTATGCTTTAACTGCATTTATGTTTTCGGGTGCATTTGGGGTACTGGCAGGTGGAGTTATTGCAGATAGAGTTCAGCATCATTCAGCTTTTGCTGCGGCAGCGTTTGGTAGTGCTGCCTTAGTGCTTATCATGATTATTTGTATGCCGATGTCTGCTTTGGCATTGGTGGCTTCGTTTGCCTGTGCTGGATTTTTAATGGGCGTTATTGCCCCATCCCGAGATATGTTGGTGCGTAAGGCATCGCCTGTCGGAGCAGAAGGACGTACTTTTGGTATTGTTTCCACAGGATTTAATCTGGGTGGCGTGGTTGGCCCCCTAATCTGTGGTTTTTTACTGGATAAAAAGTTAGCCATAGAGATTTTATGGTTAGCCGTTGCTTTTATTCTATTGACTGTGATTATTATCTTTATTCAGGAGATGATGAATAGAAAAATATCCTAGATTTTCATATCAAAACTGGTACTGTGGAAAATATTAAAACTGTATCTTAAAACAGTACCATATCAATATTATGCTTTGCTCATCTATTTTTAACTCACAAAATCATGGGAGTATTATCATGCAAAGCCAAGAAATTCAGGTGATTCCAGTACAGCAACAAGATTATCAACAATGGATACCTTACTGGTTAGCCTATCAGGATTTTTATAAGGTCTGTTTATCCACTAAGGTGACTGAAACCACGTGGCAACGCTTCTTTGACAAAGCTGAGCCTGTGTACTGTGCTGTTGCCAAACAGGGTGATAAAGTTTTAGGCTTTGTGCATTATGTGATTCACCGCTCAACCTGGGCAGAACAAAATTATTGTTATCTGGAAGACTTATATGTGTCACCTGAAACTCGTGGTCAGCATATTGGTAAACGCCTGATTGAATATGTACAAAAACAGGCGATTGCCCAAAAATGTGACCGCTTATATTGGCATACACAGGAAACCAATCATACCGCCCAAAAACTTTATAACTGGGTTGCTGAAAAGCCAGGAATCATTGAATATCGTATGCCTTTGGAATAAGAAAATAGGAGTCCACCATTTAATAGAGTGGACTCCTTTTCTGATTATTTTTTGACAGGACCTTTTCTTTTCCTAATAGCTTTAGCTAGTTTATTAATTTCAGCTTTAGATTGATACAATTCATTCAATAAATGGCTCATCAATTCATAAGCATCAAAAACATCATCTATTGTTATTTCAGAATTACCATGACTGCCAGCATTACCTAACCATTTAATAGCATATAAAATATCTTCAAGATCACCTAAATTTGCATTTTTATTTTTAGCTTTAGCAATTCTAGCATCTAAAGATAAACGATGAAGTTTATTATTTTTCCTTGAATTTCTAGCTACTCCAAACTCGGTCAAAAGATTTTCAATAGCTGCCCTAACTTTATTTGCAGCAGAACCAGAAGATTGTAATGTTAAAGAAAAAGCTTCAATCAATGGTTCTTTAACACTATTAGGACATTTTTCAGGAATATTAAAAAAATTAATAGGAGGTATGAAAGTTTTTGGTGAATAATAACAATAATACTGTTGTTCCAGCTCTCCATGTTCGTTAGGTTCAGCTTCCCAATCAACAAAACCAGTACCTGAACATATTACATGCTCACCACAAGCACCATTGCTACAAATAAATACTGCTGTAAAAACTGATGATAACCAATCGAAATCCCAATCTTCTTCACTTTCTTGAATTTTTCTTGAGAGTGCTGTATCAAAAGCATAAAATTTTCTGTTATCAAGTTTTAAGCTTAATCCCTTACAAGTTGGACAAGGCAGAATAACATTATCAGTCTGTTTAAAAGGTTTTTTAAAAAGTTGTCTATCCATAATAATTTTTTCAGTCATTGTGAAGTCACATAACTTAAATTTATATTAAATGACGTATTCTTAATTGCACGAATACGTCACACTATAAGTGTGATATTTGATTTTTCAAGGACAATTTATCATCAAGTACATACAGATAGTCTTTATGCACAAAAACCATCGCCTATCTCTCCAAAAGAGCCTGATACAACATCTGAACAATGTGGGCTATTTCTTCTTCACTTAAAGCAGCAAAACCAAAGCGGATATGGAAATAATTTGATATATTATGAAGTACTGAACCAAATTGATATTCAGAATCAATATATAACTGTTTAAGAGCTTCTACAAATTCTACCTGATAAGGCAGATTAAATTTCACCCATAATGCCATGCCTCCCGCAGGTGTAACAATCTCAACTTTATCCTTAAAAATCTGCTGAAAGGTCATGACTGCAAAATCTCGACGACTTTGATAAATCTTCCGCATTTTTCGGGTATGTCGCTTAATTTCACCTTGTTGCATCAACTCAGCAATTGCCAATTCAGTAATCGCATTACCCTGTTTATCAATCAACAAAATATCCTGTTTCATGGCGTGGATAATCTCCAAATCTGCCACCACATAACCTACCCTTAAACTTGGTGCAAAAACCTTAGACAACGAGCCAATATGAATGACTTTATCTGCATTAGGCAAACTGATTAAAGGTGGAATAGGGCGACTGTCATAATGGAACTCATGGTCATAATCATCTTCGATAATATAAAAATCAAAAGTTTTAGACAGCTCCAAAAGTTTTAATCGCCGATCCATCGACATAGAAACAGTAGTAGGATACTGATGATGTGGCGTAGTATATACTGCTGCAACAGTATGATTTTTCAGTATTTCAAATAGATGATCAGTATCCAGACCATATTGGTCTAATCGAACCCGAACAATCTGAAAATGATTGGATAAAAAGGTTTCTACGGCTGGCGGATAAGACCATTGTTCCACCACAATCACCTGACGTTGTGGTGGTTGTTTGGCAAGTACACGAGCCGCAAGAAATATCCCCATTTGACTACCCCGAACCACACAAATATGCTGTATGGTCGCTTGAATAAAGCGTTCCATTGACAACATATTCAATAAGGCTTGACGTAATTCCAGACACCCCTGCGGCTCGCCATAGCCCATAATTTGCTGTCGAGTCACCTGAATTAAAGCATGACGATAGGCACGGGAAAATAGTTCATAAGGAATCAATCGGGTATCGGGAATACCATCATTTTTAATGGCTTCCTGTGGGATGGATGATTCAGTAGCGGATTGGGCTAGTGTCATCGGGATTGTCGGTGATTCAAGTTTAAGGTCAGGTAAATGTTCAGAAACAAACGTCCCTTGTCGTGGCTTAGATACCAACCAGCCTTGTGCTTCTAAATCTTCATAGACCGATTGTACGGTTTTTCGATTAATCCCCAGTTCATCCGCCAAAGTGCGTGAACCCTGTAAACGTGTACCTTGTCGTAATCGTCCAGACAAAATTTCCTGAATAATCTGATTTGCCAGTTTAAGAAAAATGGTCTTTTCTTTACGTTCGGCAAGATGTAGTCGCATTTCCCATGATTGTTGCCTGATTTTCTGAATCATCTTTTCTGGACCATATAAGTTTTAAAAACTGGATATTTTAAATCACCCACAGATTTCTTATTCTGCCCGTGTCGCAATGACAAATCAACCGAATAGGAGATCTTATGGAAACCGCACTACTTGATAAGCAACAGTTGATGCAAAATGCCCAACAGAGTATGCAACGGCTTTTTAAAGATGAAGGCTATACCGATAAACAAAAACTTGCTCTAACTTGCCGTATCTTATTCGATCATGGTCATGATGCTGGGCTTGCTGGGCAAATCACCAGTCGTACCGAAAAAGGCAATACCTTTATTACCCAACGTTTCGGTTTAGGCTTTGATGAAATTACCGCAGCAAATCTGTTAGAAGTTGACCAAGACCTCAAGCCATTAAATGGCGAAGGCATGGCAAATCCAGCCAATCGTTTTCACACATGGATTTATAAAGAGCATCCTGAAGTGAATTGTATTATTCACACCCACCCAACGCATGTGGCTGCATTATCCATGCTTCGTGTGCCATTAATAGTCTCACATATGGATACTTGTGCTTTGTATGAAGATTGCTCTTTTGTAGAAGACTGGCCAGGTGTACCTGTTGGAAATGAGGAAGGAATTTTCATTTCAGCGGCTCTAGGTAAAAACCGTGCTGTTTTACTTTCTCATCATGGACAACTGGTCACGGGAAAAACGATTGAAGAAGCCTGTAATCTGGCAATCCTGATTGAACGTGCAGCACGTTTACAGCTTTTGGCAATGGCAGCAGGACAAATTCAACAAATTCCACATGAACTTGCCAAAGAAGCCCATGACTGGGTTTCAACAGATAAACGTAATAAGGTCAATTTTGCCTATTACGCTCGTAAGGCTTTAAAAAATCATTTAGATTGCATTGAGGGATAATCACCATGAAATTAGAAGGCATCATTGCTTACCCAATAACTCCCTTTAAAGCTGAGAGTCAGGAAATCGATTTCGATGCCCTAACCATTACCCTAAATGCTCTACTGGAACATCAATGTGATGCGATTGCACCTTTAGGTAGTGCTGGTGAAAGTGCTTATCTGTCTTGGCAGGAATGGCAACAGGTTGCCGAAAAAAGTATTGAAGTGGTCAATCATCGTGTACCTGTAATTTTAGGGATTTCCGAACTCACCACCACAATGGCAATTCAGAAAGCAGAAAAGGCTGAAGAATTGGGTGCAGATGTGATCATGGTCATGCCAATTTCGTATTGGAAACTGACAGATCAAGAAATTTATGATTATTATCAGCAAATTGCAGCAGCCACCAAACTGCCAATTATGATTTATAACAATCCTGCCACCAGTGGCGTAGATATGTCACCAGAATTAATTGCCAAGATGTTTCAAGAAATTGAGAATATTTGTATGGTCAAAGATAGTACAGGTGATATTCAACGTATGCATAAATTCCATGAACTTACAGAAGGTAGACTACCATTTTATAATGGCTGTAATCCGTTGGCATTAGAGGCATTTTGTGCAGGTGCAAGTGGTTGGTGTACAGTTGCCCCAAATCTGTTAGGTAAATTGCCAAACCAGTTGTATCAGGCAGCAAAAACTGGTGATCTTGCCCAAGCTCAAAGGCTATTTTACAAACAACTCCCACTGTTACGCTTTATTGTTCAGGGCGGTTTACCAAAAACGGTAAAAGCAGGTTTAAATGAATTGGGCTTTAATGTGGGTGATCCAAGAAAGCCCTTACAGAAGGCCAATCCATCTGAAGTGAACCAATTGAAGTCATTAATGAAACTGGCAATGGCAACTTAAATTGAGACAATATATTGCTACCTAGTCAAGATTTTTCCTTGTCTAGGTAGTAGTGATTCAAATTCATTTTGCAGGGAATGAAATGTATATTTTAACTGTTGCAACACAGTGGGCGATTGTATTTAGTGGTATTTTTCTATGGATTGGCATGCTTACAGGTGTCTGGAAATATTATCAGATTAGACACACTGAACGTGCAAGAGCACATTATTATATCTTGCCCATCATAGTAGTTTACTGTATGTAGCCGCAAGCTTAATCTTGGCAACACTCAGCCATTTTACCGTGTTATCCAATCCTGTAGCCTTACTTTGTGTACTAGCGAATTTGTTCTTTTTTTACCTTTGCCATTTTATCTTATATTCTGCATGGGCTGCTTCAAGATACTACCAATCAGTTTAAACAGCCTCACCAACTTGGATACTGGACACTTCCTAGCTGGTGCATGACCTTTATGATGGTGGCATTGATCATAGCGGAATTAAGTACAACAACTATTCTTCTAATAGGGACAATCTTCAAATTTTTAACCTAAAATGATTAACCTTGACCTCTATCTAACCTTAACATACTCTCCGCAACTCCATGTTCACCTCTAGCCTGTAACTCTTTAACAACTGAATTGAAGTCTCTCGAGTCTCGGTTCTGGCTCAATTTAGACTTAGCGATAATTCGGGAAATTGTTATTTCAAAAACAATAATCCCTGCTAGTTCTTCCATAAGATAGTCTATTGGAGCATCTGACATTTTCCAACCTGATGCACCATTTGCCTTTTGCTCACTTTGCTTGGTTAACATGCCAACAGCCGCCAGTTTGGTCTTATTACTGGTAAAAAAATTGATCTTACCGTAGATATGGATTGCCTGATAATTCCATGTTGGTACTTTTTTATGATCTACAAATTTACTTGGATAATAGTTTGCCGAAATATAAGCATCTGGTCCTTTAAAAATACATAAGACCTCCTCACTTTCAGCAATAAGACTTCTCATTTCATTGGTCATTGCAAGATGCCCCACTAGAATCTGATCATCTTTCATCACCAACGGAATATGGGAGGCGATTAGTCCTTGTGTTGTATTTGCAACAATACAGGCTAAAGGAAATTTTTGAACAAGATCATTAATTTCTGATGTTCGTGTTTCTTTAAAATCATTAGGAACAAACATTTATCCATTTCTCCTTTCATTAAATACAGCAAAAAAACGTCCTATGACAATATTTATTAATCTAAGACAATAAGATATTTCTGTCTAGCTTTAAAAGATCAAATAAAGATTTGCACTTTTATTTAAATTACAATATTGTCCTATGACAGAATTTATATGTCATAGTTTTAAAATGAGCCGATATAATACGCCACATAGTCTTGTTGAGTTACAAAAGAATATTCAAGAAATTCAGCAGCAGGTTGATGCAGTCTGCCAAAGAATAGGACGTAATCCAGAAGAAGTACGCTTATTGCCTGTGACCAAGACTTTACCTGCTGAACGAGTTGAACAAGCCTATCAGTTGGGTTTTCGTTGCTTTGGTGAAAACAGGGTATTAGAGGCCAAAGGAAAATATGAAGCCTTGCAGCATTTACCAATTCAATGGATATTAATTGGGCATCTACAAACTAATAAAGTGAAGTATGTAGCGAAGTTTATTGACGAATTTCATGCTTTAGACAGTATTAAACTTGCAGAAAAGCTGAACCATCGTTTAGCAGATGCACAGCGAATACTTCCTGTATTTATTCAAGTTAATACTTCCAATGAACAAAGTAAATTCGGAGTAAAACCAGAACAGGCCTTAGCTCTTATTGAACAATGTCAGCAATATCCACAATTAAAAATCATTGGCTTAATGACTCTTGCCATTCATAGCAAAGATCCTGTTGAAGTAAGACGCTGTTTCCGAACTTTACGTTTGTTACGTGATGACATCCAAAAAAATTATCCCAACATCAAACGTTTATCTATGGGTATGTCAGGTGATTTTGAGATTGCCATTGAAGAAGGTGCAACCGATATTCGGGTCGGACAGGCAATTTTTGGGGCAAGGGATTTGCCCGATAACTATTACTGGTCGGAGCAATAAACGATGAGCCAAAGTTATCAACTCACTATCTATCAACATGGCAAGCTCATGGGCAATTTTCAGACCAGCTCCTTGCAGCCGTTGAAAGACATGAAGACCTTAGTGGAATATTTACAACCCCATGATGATTTAAGTTTTGAACTTTATCAGGTCATTGAAGATACAAGATTTTTAATGCAAAAAGATGGTGCAATGCAATTACTGGGCAGCAAACATCTTTATCAACCTTGTTCTATGGATATTTTGAAAGAGCTAACCACATGAGTTATTTAATGCCGATTTATCAACCTTTGGCAATCGAATTCCAGCGTGGTGAGGGTTGTTATTTATGGGACATAGAGGATAAATGTTATTTCGATGCCATTTCAGGCGTTGGTGTCACATTGCTAGGACATGCCCATCCAGTGATTCATGCAGAGATCGTGGCACAGTCACAAACCTTTTTGCATCTTTCCAACCTGTTTAAGCATGGCTGGAATGAACGTCTGGCAGAAAAACTGGCAGAAATTACAGGCTTAACACAGGCATTCTTCTGTAACTCAGGGACAGAAGCCAATGAAGCTGCGATTAAAATCGCTCGTGCCTATGGTCATCAACGAGGTATACAACGACCTAAAATTATTGTGATGCAGAATGCCTTTCATGGTCGAACGCTTGGGGCGTTATCTGCAACAGCAAAACCAGCATATCGAGAGGCATTTGGGCCGTTATTGGATGGTTTTGAGTTTGTGCCTTTTCATGATTTGGCAGCGATTGAGCATTATCAGCATGATCCAGACGTAGTTGCTGTCTTACTTGAGCCAATTCAGGGTGAAGCAGGGGTTAATATTGCCTCACCCCTTTATTTGAGACAGTTAAGAAAATTATGCGACCAACAACAGTGGTTGCTGATCCTGGATGAAATCCAGTGTGGACTTGGACGTACAGGCACATGGTTTTTCTATCAACAGGCTGGAATCCGTCCTGACATTTTAACCATTGCCAAAGGCTTAGCGAATGGTGTTCCTATTGGGGCATGTCTAACACATGAAAAATTGGGGCATTTATTGCAATCAGGTTTACATGGTTCAACCTTTGGCGGGAATCCATTGGCATGTCGGGTTGCATATACCGTTCTGGATTTACTGGATAAGCAATATTTAGCAACCATTGCTGATAAGGGCTATAAGCTACTGGATTTATTACAGTCCAGATTAACAGGACTGCAAAACATTCAATCCGTACGTGGTGCAGGTCTAATGATTGGGATTGAACTCATTCATCCTGTTGCCAATATTCCTCAACTGGCAAGTGAAAAATTTGGGGTACTACTCAATGTGACACAAGGCAAAGTCATTCGCTTATTACCGCCCCTCATTATGACTGATGCCCAAGTCGAATATTTAGCCCAACAAATTGCGCTGTTATTAAAAGAATTAAGTCAGAATTATGTAGAGTCACAACCATGAAAATCATTTATGCAATTCAAAGTTTGGCACTTGAGGACTTGGGAAGTTTTGCTCCAGTCTTCAAGGATTTAGGCTATCAAATTCAATATTTACAGCTTGGTGTTGATGTACTGAATGAGGCATTGGCATCGAAACAACCTGTCATTGTATTAGGCGGTCCTATTGGCGTATATGAAACTGAAACTTATCCCTACTTAACAGATTTTATTGCAGCACTGACTCAACGTTTAAAAAAGAATTATCCAACTTTAGGCATTTTCTGTGGGTTTAAATATTCTGGCACTACAGTTCCATGCCGAAGTTGATCCACATACTTTTGAACGCTGGCTGATTGGACATACTGCTGAATTAAATCAGGCACAGGTTGATATTTTAACCTTACGCCAAGAGAATACATACTATGGCAAACCATTACAGGAAAAAGCCAGCCTGTTACTCCGTGACTGGTTCAGCAATTTAATCCCTGTATAACCCCCTGAGATAGAACTTTTTATGAACATTACAGGCAATACCGCTCAAGATATTCAGGATAATATCCGTACACTGATTAAAGAGGGACAGCTTCAAGAGGGCGACTTTTTACCGAGTGTACGGGAACTGGCTGAACAGCTCGGTGTTAATCGTAATACAGTTGCGGCTGCCTATAAGAATCTGGTTGCGATGGGGATTGTGATCTCCAGAGGACGTTTAGGGACACAGGTTAAATCCTATCAATCTTCACGTCTATTAGAAGGCTTTCAACCCCTGTTACAAGGAACTGTTGATTTAGCACATGGCAATCCAAAACGTGAATTGTTGCCTTCTCTCAAGCACATTAATTTAACTCATTTTAACTGTGCACTCTATGGGGAAACTATTTACCATCCTGAACTATTAAAAATCACGCAGGAAAAAATATTTGCCGATATTCCACAGACCTTTAGTATTGAATTTACTTATGGTGCAGTGGATGCCATCGAAAGGATTCTAGCTGCCTACTTGGTTTCATCAGATATGATTGCGGTAGAACAGCCTGGCTTTATCACCAGTATTTCTGCCATTGAACAACAACAGTTTAAAATGTATCCCTTTACAGTCAGTGAACAGGGTTTTGATCTCAATGAATTACTGCAAGCATTACAGGCAAATGTGCAAGCAGTGATTATTACGCCACGCTCGCAGAATCCGACAGGTTATAGTCTGGATACAGTACAGGCTGAAAAAATTTATAACATCCTTGAAGACTATCCACATGTACTGGTCATTGTCGATGATCATTTCTCATTATTAGCTCAGGCTCAATACCAGCATATTATTCCGCCCTCAACGAAGCACTGGGCAGTCATTCGTTCAGTATCGAAATATTTATCTCCTGATTTCCGTTTTGCATTTGTATGTTGCGACTCTGAAACTTCAGAAAAACTACACCTCAAGCTGAATGCGGGTTCAACATGGGTCAGCCATATTATTCAGGAAATGGTTTATCAACTATTCAGCTCAGAACAGTTCCCTGAAACACTACACACTGCCAAATCTTACTATCAACAACAAAATCAAAAATTTGTTCATTATTTACAAAAATTTAGCATCCCCTGTGCAACCCATTATGATGGGCTAAATATCTGGTTATCCCTCCCTTATGCAGATAAAACGACTCAAATTCTACGGCAGCGAGGCTGGTTAGTGCGTTCAGGACAAGACTTTAGAGTGAATCAGGATATATCAGCAATCAGAGTCAGCACCTCAGACATGACAGAAACACAGATGCAGGAATTTTGTCAGCAGCTACAACAAATTTATGAGGTGGTGGTTAATTTATAAAAAGGTTTTTACTCTTAAAGAATCTGGCAATAGTGTTCTTGTAGGGCATAGTTCCATTATTTCTGACAATACAATTTAAGTAAATCAATAATAGGGATGCAATATGATAAAGATTAGAAACTTTCCAGAAAATGCCCGAATTACCTTTCTCGGCTCTATTTTTAAGGATCATAAAAATAGTGAATGGAATATTCATATTGGTTTAGAAAATCACTATACCCATTTACCAGATTATGAAAAATATATGGTAAAACATGCTCGTTTTTCCAACATGCCACTATTAGCAAAAAATAGAAGATTTAATCAAACCAAAGAAATCCCCTCCTACAATGAATCGATCATCACCATTCAAATTGATGATTTTAACAATTGGAAAATAACAACAAATAAATCAGGACAGTACATATTTAGCTACATTGTGAGCGACTTAAAAGGTACATATAAGGATATTCAAATCCATTTACCACACATAGAACTGGCACGAGTTTTGTTTTTCCATAATGCTTATTTATCTAAGGCAGCTTTAGATCAAAGAAAGCTAACAACAGAATATTATATTGTCCCAGAAGAACATCAAACCATTATTCACGTTCATGAATTTTGCCGCTTTCCCCCCAATCAATATGATAGTGTTGGTATGCGTCGCCTACTGTCATGGATATTACTTGATACTGAGGCACGAGCGTCCTATGAAAGTATCTCCAAACATTTTTCGATTGAGCAAGTTAAAACTAAAACACAAACCTTTTGGAATTTCAATTTTGCACCGCCCTCACTAATAGGGGCTGAAATTACAATGAAAGTTTACTTCAGTGAAAAAAGCCAACAATATTATGTGAATGAAATCATTGGGATTGCTAATTTACCGACTGATATTTCTAATGAAGTGATTTTTTGTAGTCCAAAATTTACCGTAAAAAATAGTTATGAAAAAACAGGTGGAAACTCTGGAGGACGTAATACCTCCAACGATGATCCAACCATTGATGATGAAAAAGAAGCGGATAGTGATCGGAAAATTACCCAAATTGAATCTCCAAAAATCACTATGTCCCTTGCCAGTCCTTATGAAACAAAAAAGGCAACACTTAAACGTTCAGGTAAGAAAGGTATACCGAATCATAATGATGTTGAAATTCTACCTGATCATAGTGTGAGTACAGGTGAAGCCACGATCTTTGGTGAAATTGGCCGTGGAGAATTTGAGAATGTCCATGATGATAGTGATGACCTTGCATTTTTCATGAAAAGATTTGAAGCATTCAAAGCCATGGTTGAACAATTTGCATCACAACATCGTATTCAGCCCATCATTCATGTACATAAGCTGCCTGCGGTCAATCGTTCCAAGCTACATAGAACCCATGATGGTAATCCGAGGTGTATTATTGAAGTCCAACTTAGTTTTCAAGGCAAAAAATTTGTCATTCTGGAAATAGATACCAGCGATAATCTAAAGCCTCTTTCTACACTGATTGTCAAAATCTCAGATACAGACACATGGAACTCATATTTTCCAACTTTTCGGAAGCAAATCGTTAAACGCTCTTTACGTTGGCCAACCGCTAAATCTCTACAAAATATAGGGATAAGGAAAACCTTTAATCATCCACGAAATCTAGTTGAAATGGCTGAGTCTGATGAAGAGTTTAAAAATTGGGGGAGACGGTTTGGGGATATTTTGATGAATTTATAATTATTTTTATCAATGTGTTACAAATAGATCAAAAATAGATTTTAGTGCTATCTAACATCTAGATATAATTCTTTGATAAAAGAATATGAAAATGGTTTAAATTTATGAATATAGAGCAAGGACTTATCTCAAGACTAAAGGATGATAAAAAAGCTGATGCTCAACAATGGTTTCAAAGGCTCATACAACCTAATGAGTACGTTGGAGATTTATACTCGATTAACTACGAAACTGCACGAGTAATTATTCATGACTTTTATCGTGCAAAGGTTGGAGGAATTCCAAGCCTAAGTTTTTTAATTGCATCTCGAGTAGACCCTAATAGTTCAAATATTGATTTCAAAACAGAAGACGCCTCATTCATTTTATTAAGGGTCATGGATGCTGCTTCATTACCACAAGATAAAGAAGCAGAAAGAATAAGAGTGGAAACTGCTCAACGTATCAGTGGTGAAACTGAAAAACATTGGGATCATGCTAGTGCAATGGATGCAAGAACAAAGAATTTACTTGGATTCGCTGGCGTTCAATGTCGAATCATTGGAACATTTTTTCTTGAAGCAAGTGGACACCAAGAAAATGCTCCCCTTAACTTGAAATTCGGAAGTGACATTTCTAACTATTATCCAAATCGTGGTTTAAAAGTTTACAAACCTAACGGGGATGCTCTAAACAGTATTGTCAATTATATTGATCCATCAAATATTCTAGAGTTAAAGAATCGCTATGGAAATGTAGCAAAAGATGCCAAAGTACAAATTGGACATGTTCGATATGCTTCTACCAATAGAAAGTATCAAAATATAGATGATGTACCCGTTTATATTCACCCAATGGACCTGCTGAATCAAAAAACGGCTCTCTTTGGTATGACAAGAACAGGGAAATCAAATACAACAAAAATTATTGCCAAATCTGTTTTCGAATTAAGAAAGTTACGAGATAAGGAAAATAAAGATATTAGAATTGGTCAAATCATTTTTGACCCAAATGGTGAATATGCAAATGAAAATGTGCAAGACAATAATTCAGCATGGCTTTGTTGCACAAAGATTTCATAACTATATGATTTTAAAAGTTTTGATTATTTTTTGATCCAAAATTAAATTTATTTAAATCAGATGCTTACATATTTATGCAACAAAGCCATTCAGCATTAAAAAATGTTTGGCAACTTCTTCCAGATGGAATAAAAGCAAATGAAGTTATTACTTATGGTATTACAAAGCACCCAAATGATCCTGACCGAACTTTAATGCTTCTAAATTTCTTTGAAACAGAGAATCTTCAGACTGGCAAAGAAATTATTGACAGTATTCTTTTCGAAGATAGCACAACGTACATAAAAAACTTTTGCCAAGTAAGTTTTGAACCTCCTGCCGCTAATGATAGAAGTGCTTTAACAAGACATAATCGCAGAGTTTTAGCATACAAAGCTATGTTAGCAAGAGCAGGCTTTACCATTCCACAAAACCAAAGACCAGTTACAACAGGCCTTTTCAATCAACAGTTAAGAGATGCCTTACAAAATAGTACAGGTGACAATGCAGCAGAGTATCAGTCAGCAGCACAAATTTTTGGGAATTCAGCCCCAACTTGGGGACAACTTGCGAATGCTTTTGAAACTCTTGATAAGTTTATGCGTGATAGTAAAAGTGGTTATCAAGCATTTGAAACAGCTTATGTTAATCGTGCAAACAGTTCAGGAGACAGATGGGCAGATGAAGATTTGAAAAAAATCATAGGTATTTTCCAATACCCAAATGGAACAAGAAAAATCGGAAAAGCAGCAGAACAACATAGTGCAGATACAACAAGCGACTACGCAGAAGATATTTACAATCATTTAGTACAAGGTAAATTAGTCATCATTGACCAATCAAGCGGTGAACCTGAATTAAATAAATCTTCTGCTAAAAGAATTATGACGAGAATTTTTAAGGATAATCAGCGTAAATTTATTCACGGAAAAACTGATATTCCTGAGATTCTAGTTTATTTAGAAGAAGCTCACAATATTTTACCTGCGGGTAATGATCTAGATTTAACAGATGTATGGGTAAGAACAGCAAAAGAGGGATCCAAATATCGTATTGGAATGGTATATGCAACTCAAGAAGTTAGTAGTATTCAAAAAAATATTTTGAAGAATACTGCTAACTGGTTTATTAGCCATTTGAATAATACTGATGAGACTAAAGAACTCTGTAAATATTATGATTTTATAGATTTTGAACCATCTATTAGAAGAGCACAAGATAAAGGCTTTCTGAGAGTGAAAACTTTGAGTAATCTTTTTGTAATACCTGTTCAAGTAAATAAATTTGAGGTTTAAGGAAGAAAATGGGATTTGAAGGCGAATTCGCAAGTTATGATCCATTAAGAAGACTACTTGATAGTGAAAAAGTCAAATTACTTCAAGAGCGTTTAAAAATAAGACAGCAACAAAAAAGTGGAGAAGAATGCGGAATTTCAATTATCAGAAAATCTGAATTAATTGAAAGCTCTTTACAACCTGACCTTATTTTAGCGATTGATGGAAGTTATCAAGTACATAAAGTTCAAAATGGTTTCCCAGGTGCCGAATTTGGATATGTAACTATTGCTTCAGTATTAATTGATTTGGTCCAAGTTAGTGAACTGGAAAAACAAGACTTTATTGAACCCAAAAAATTTCGAGAAACAGAAAAAGCCTCAACCCTTGAAAGTGTATTCCCTGGGTATAATGTTATTTTAGATTCTGAGAAAGATGCCAAAGTGAACCGTACCGGGTTTGTCGGAGACTTTTTATTTAAGTTAGGCCACCTGACCTAACGGATTAATTTTATCATAGTACATTGCTTCAAAATCAAAAGGTGGCACATAACCTAGTGCACTATGTA